>JAILNW010000035.1 GCA_024691145.1 Lachnospiraceae bacterium | reverse complement strand
TCATGGATAAGTATAAGGAATTATTGGAAAAATATATACAAAAAGGGTATATGAAAGATGAAAATGGGTATATATCATTTTCGGAAAAAGGTCTTGATATAAGTAATTACATATTGTCAGAAATATAGAATTTTATAATTTTTTTAAAATAGGTATTGACAAAGAGGATTTATAGTGTTAATTTATTAATAAAGATATTAGCACTCTTCCAAAATGAGTGCTAACAAAAAAGGCGGTGAATGGATGGAACTAGATGATAGAAAGTTAAAGATACTTCAGGCAATTATTAAAACTTATCTGGATACGGGAGAACCTGTTGGTTCAAGAACTATTTCAAAGTATACTGATTTGAATCTGAGTTCTGCAACCATTCGCAATGAGATGTCTGATCTTGAAGAGATGGGTTATATTATACAGCCTCATACTTCAGCAGGACGTATTCCATCAGATAAGGGTTACAGACTTTATGTAGATACATTGATGGAAAGCAAGGAACAGGAAGTTACTGATATGAGGAATGACCTCATAGAGAAGGCTGACAGGTTAGAGAATCTGTTGCAGCAGGTGGCAAAATTATTAGCCATGAATACAAATTATACTTCCATGGTTACGAAGCCAAGATATAACAGCTATGTAGTTAAGTTTTTACAGCTTTCAGAGATTGAACAGGATAAGCTTTTACTTGTAATTGTACTTAATGATAATGTTGTTAAGAATAGAATTATTAATTGTGACATAAGTATGGATAATGAAGTTGTTTTAAAACTTAACATTGTTCTTAATACATTCCTTCAGGGATTAGGTATTGAAGCAATTAATATAGGACTTATACAGCAGCTTAAGGATCAGGTTGGAGAATATAGTGATATAGTAAGTACCATACTTGATGAGATTGCAAGAGCTATTAAGGAAGAAGGAGAACCAGAGATATATACAAGTGGTGCAACTAATATACTTAAGTATCCTGAACTTAGTGATAAGGAGAAAGCATCAGAACTTTTATATACATTTGAGGAGAAGAAACTCCTTAAAGAATTAATAACTGATAAGTTTAGTGATGAGGAGAACAGAGGCATACAGGTTTATATAGGTAATGAAACTCCTATTGAATCCATGAAGGATTGTTCACTTGTTACTGCAACATATGAATTAAAAGAGGGGGTTTATGGTAAGGTTGGTATAATAGGACCTAAAAGAATGGATTATGAGAAGGTTGTTAAGACACTTCAGAATCTCATGACACAGTTGGATGATATATTTAAGAATAAAGAAGAATAAGCATATATGAAAGGCGGTTGAGGTTGGTGGCTGGAGCTAAGAGTAATACAGATAAGAATAAGTTGGATATGGCCTGGGCAGAATTTCTTGAGAAAGAAAGCGGAGGAGTTCCTAAGGCAGAATATACAGCTAATGAATCTGCTGATAATGAAACTGTTTATCAGGAAGATACATCCAGTGAAGAGCCTGTTGTAGAAGAAACTGCACAAGCTGCAGAGGAAGTTATTGAAAATACTGAACAGGAAGTTAAGGCAGAGGATATTAAGACTGAAGAACCTGAGGAAGTTAAGGAAGAAGTTAAAGAAGAAAAGAAGAAACCTCAGGCTGAAGAAAAGAAGAAGTTTAAGAAAGAAAAGAAAGAGAAAAAAGACAAGAAGGATACTCAGATAGAAGAACTTAATGACAAACTTGTAAGAACTATGGCAGAGTTTGATAATTTCAGAAAGAGAAGCGAGAAAGAAAAAGCAGCCATGTTTGAGATTGGAGCTAAGAGTGTTATAGAGAAGATTCTTCCTGTTATTGATAATTTTGAAAGAGGACTTGATGCAGTATCTGAAGAAGAAAAGAATAATGCATTTGTTCAGGGTGTTGATAAGATATATAAGCAGTTCTTAAGTACTCTTTCAGAGATTGGTGTAAAACCAATAGAAGCAGTTGGTAAAGAATTTAATCCTGATTATCATAATGCAGTAATGCATGTTGATGATGAAGAATTAGGCGAGAATGTTGTTGCAGAAGAGTTTCAAAAGGGTTATACTTATAGAGACTCAGTAGTTAGACACAGCATGGTTAAAGTTGCCAATTAGAGTGGGATTTAATTAATAAAGTATATTATGAAGTTTATATAATGAAAGGTTTAGGTGAAACATTATGGGAAAAATTATAGGTATCGATCTTGGTACAACTAACTCATGCGTAGCAGTTATGGAAGGTGGAAAACCAACTGTTATAGCTAATACAGAGGGTATGAGAACAACTCCTTCAATTGTAGCATTTACAAAAACAGGTGAAAGAATAGTAGGTGAGCCTGCAAAACGTCAGGCAGTTACTAATTCAGATAAAACAATCTCTTCTATTAAGAGACATATGGGAACTGATTTCAGAGTAAGTATTGATGATAAGAAGTTTTCTCCACAGGAAATTTCAGCTATGATTCTTCAGAAGTTAAAGAGTGATGCTGAAGGATATCTTGGAGAGAAGGTTACTGAGGCAGTTATTACAGTTCCTGCATATTTCAATGATGCACAGAGACAGGCAACTAAGGATGCTGGTAAGATTGCAGGTCTTGATGTTAAGAGAATCATCAACGAGCCTACAGCAGCAGCTTTAGCATATGGTCTTGATAATGAAAAAGAGCAGAAGATTATGGTTTACGATTTAGGTGGTGGAACATTTGATGTATCTATTATCGAAATCGGTGATGGTGTAATCGAAGTATTATCTACATCAGGTGATAACAGACTTGGTGGTGATGATTTTGATGAGAAGATTACAAGATATATGATTCAGGAATTTAAGAATGCTGAGGGTGTTGATTTATCATTAGATAAGATGGCACTTCAGAGATTAAAGGAAGCTGCTGAGAAGGCTAAGAAGGAATTATCATCAGCTACAACTACTAATATCAACCTCCCATTCATTACTGCAACAGCAGAGGGACCAAAGCATTTTGATATGAACCTTACAAGAGCTAAGTTTGATGAACTTACCAGCGACCTTGTTGAAAGAACAGCTATTCCAGTACAGGATGCTTTAAAGGCAGCTGGCATGACTGCTTCAGAACTTAGCAAAGTATTACTTGTTGGTGGTTCTACTCGTATTCCTGCAGTACAGGATAAGGTTAGACAGTTAACAGGACATGAGCCTTCAAAGACTCTTAACCCAGATGAGTGTGTTGCACTTGGTGCTTCTATCCAGGGTGGTAAGTTAGCTGGAGAAGCTGGTGCTGGCGATATCTTATTACTTGATGTAACTCCACTTTCACTTTCAATTGAAACTATGGGTGGTGTTGCTACAAGACTTATCGAGAGAAATACTACAATTCCTACAAAGAAGAGCCAGATTTTCTCTACAGCAGCAGATAATCAGAGCGCAGTTGATATTAACGTAGTTCAGGGTGAAAGACAGTTCGCTAAAGACAATAAGAGCCTTGGACAGTTCAGACTTGATGGTATTCCACCAGCAAGAAGAGGTGTTCCTCAGATCGAAGTTACATTTGATATCGATGCAAATGGTATCGTTAATGTATCTGCCAAGGATCTTGGAACAGGAAGAGAGCAGCATATAACAATTACTGCTGGTTCTAACTTATCAGATGCTGATATCGATAAGGCAGTTAAGGAAGCAGCTGAGTATGAAGCTCAGGATAAGAAACGTAAAGAAGCAGTTGAAGTTCGTAACGATGCTGATTCTATGGTATTCCAGACAGAGAAGGCACTTAACGAAGTTGGAGACAAGATTGATGCTAACGATAAGGCTAATGTAGAGGCTGACCTTAACCACTTAAAGGATCTTGTTAACAGATCTAATCCAGAGGTTATGTCTGAGGGAGAAGTAGAAGATATTAAAGCTGCAAAAGAAAAACTTATGACTAGTGCACAGGCATTATTCCAGAAAGTTTATGAGCAGGCACAGGCAGGAGCAGCCGGACAGGGTGCTGATGCTGCTGGTACTGGTAGTGCAGGTGATGCTTCATATGGAGCAGATGATGTTGTAGATGGAGACTATAAAGAAATTTAGTCTGTAATAAACGGCACAGATAGGCGGTCATATTCTGACGGCCTATTTGTGTCGTTATATGGGTTATGAAAGGAATGTAATATAATGGCTGATAAAAGAGATTATTATGAAGTTTTAGGTGTCAGCAGAAATGCTACTGATGATGAATTAAAAAAAGCATATAGAACTTTAGCTAAGAAATACCACCCGGATACTAATCCTGGAGATAAGGAAGCAGAAGCAAAGTTCAAGGAAGCATCTGAAGCTTATGCTGTATTAAGTGATAGTGATAAACGTAGACAGTATGACCAGTTTGGACATCAGGCATTTGAGAATGGTGGAGCAGGTGCAGGATATGGCGGATTTGACTTCACAGATATGGGGGATATTTTCGGAGATTTATTTGGAGATATTTTCGGAGGTTCAAGAAGACGTAATCCTAATGCCCCTACAAAGGGAGCCAATGTCAGAGCGGGAATCAGAATTACATTTGAAGAGGCTGTATTTGGTACTGAAAAGGAACTTGAGATTAATCTTAAGGAAGAGTGTGAGAAGTGTCATGGTTCTGGAGCAAGACCTGGAACTCAGCCTATGAAGTGTACTAAGTGTGATGGTAAAGGCCAGGTTGTTATGACTACACAGTCACTTTTTGGTATGACAAGAAGTGTTCAGGCATGTCCTGACTGTAGAGGAACTGGTAAGATTATAAAAGACAGATGTCCTGACTGCTCTGGTTCTGGATATATAAGCAGAAGAAAGAAGATTCAGGTTTCTGTTCCTGCTGGTATTGATAATGCACAGAGTATCAGAATTCGTGATAAAGGTGAGCCAGGAACTAATGGTGGAGAAAGAGGAGATTTACTTGTTGAGGTAACTGTAACAAGACATCCTATTTTCCAGAGAAAGGATTATGATATATTCTCAACAGCACCTATTTCATTTGCACAGGCTGCACTTGGTGGAGATGTAAGAATCAGCACTGTTGACGGAGACGTATTATATACTGTAAAACCAGGAACTCAGAGTGATACTAAGGTCAGACTTCGTGGTAAGGGTGTGCCTTCTCTTCGTAATAAACAGATAAGAGGAGACCATTATGTTACGCTTGTTGTTCAGGTACCTACAAAACTTACTTCTGAACAGAAAGAGTTACTTAAGAAGTATGATGATGCTGTAACAGGCAAGAAGAGTGATGATGATGATTCAAAGGGCAAGAAGAAAGGTTTGTTTAATAAGTAATCATTATCTAATTAAGAAAGGATATAAAGCTCATGAGATGGACTAAAGCAACTATAGATACAACGACTGAAGCTGTGGATTTTATATGTGCACTTCTTGACGAACTTGGTATAGAAGGTATAGAGATTGAAGATAATGTGCCTATATCTGAAGAAGATAAGAAGGCCATGTTTATCGATATTCTTCCGGAACTTCCAGAGGATAATGGCTTGGCAAAGGTTAACTTTTACGTTGATATAGTAGATGAGAATACACAGGATGGTATTAATGTTGGTAACGAGATAGAGAATCGTAATAATTATCTTGTACTTGTTGAAAAGGTAAAGGCTGGTTTACAGGATATAGCTAAGTATTGTGATATCGGAAAAGGAACAATTACTATATCAGAAACAGAGGATAAGGACTGGATTAACAACTGGAAAGAATTTTTTAAACCATTTAAAGTTGCAGATGATATAATTATTAAGCCTACCTGGGAAAAACTTGATGAAGTAAAAGATAATGATATAGTTATAGAGATTGATCCTGGAACTGCTTTTGGTACAGGGGCTCATGAGACTACAAGATTATGTATTCAAAGCTTAAGAGAATATATAGATAAAGATGTTAAAGTTATAGATATAGGCTGTGGAAGCGGAATATTATCAATAATAGCATTAAAGCTAGGTGCTTTATCTGCCTGTGGTATAGATATAGACCCTGCAGCCATAACTGCAACAAAGGAAAATATGGAAGTTAATAATATCGGTGATGATAAACTTAAGGTACTTGCAGGCAATATGCTTGAGGATGAAGAATTTACAAAGTCTTGTGATATTGGCTCATATGATATTGTTGTTGCCAATATTCTGGCAGATGTAATCATACCATTATCAAAGGTTGTAAGTAAGTATATAAAACCAGAAGCATTATTTGTTTCTTCAGGTATTATTGACATGAAAAAAGATGAAGTAAAACAGGCACTTCTTGATAATGGTTTTGAGATAATTAAAACTAATGAAATGGGTGACTGGGTCTCATTTGTTGCTAAGAAACGTGCATAGGAAGGAGTCTTTATGCATCGATTTTATACAGATTGTGGCAGAGTTAATGTTAATGATATAGTTTTAATAGAAGGACAGGATGTTAATCATATAAAAAATGTGCTTCGCCTTTCAGTAGGCGAGCATATAATTATATGTAATGGTGAAGGATATGATTATAACTGTGTTATTAACAGTATAAATAAAGACTATGTGGAAGCTTTGGTGGAAGAAGAAAATTTAAATCAGGCTGAACTGGATTTAAAGGTAACATTATTTCAGGGAGCACCTAAAAAGGATAAGATGGAATTTATAATTCAAAAGGCTGTGGAATTAGGTGTTTATGAGATTTATATAGTTATAACCAAAAGAACCGTTGTAAAGTTTGATAATCAGGGAAAAGAAGATAAGAAGATACAAAGATGGCAAAGCATAGCAGAATCAGCAGCAAAACAGTCAGGAAGAGGCATAATCCCTAAGATAAAAGGAATTATAAGTTTTAAAGAGGCTGTTAAGTTAAGTAAGGATACAGATATGGCTATAATACCTTATGAAAAAGCTGATGATATGGAAAAAACAAGAGAAGTATTTAAGAAAATAGGAAAGGCACCCTCATGTTCTGTATTTATAGGACCAGAAGGTGGCTTTTCGGAAGAAGAGATAGCATTATCGGAAGAAAATAATATAATTCCGGTAACATTAGGAAAGAGGATACTTAGAACAGAAACAGCAGGCATGGCAGTTATGTCTGTTATTATGTTTAATGCTGAGTAAGAAGGACGTATTAATATGAATGTATATTTTGATAATGGTGCAACAACCATGCCTTTAGAGGGGGCAGTTTTAGCAGTACAGGACGTTTGTAATGATGTATATGGCAATCCTTCTTCTGTACATAAAATGGGTTTTTATGCAGAGAAGAAGATTACTGAGGCCAGAGAGATTATAGCTAAAACACTTAAAGTTGATAAAAAAGAGATTGTATTTACATCAGGAGGAACAGAGTCTAATAATATGGCTTTAAATGGCATAGCAAGAGCTAATATAAGACGTGGAAAGCATATTATTACAACAAAGTATGAACATGCATCTGTTTATAATCCCCTTATTAACCTTGAAGAATCAGGATATGAAGTAACATATGTTGATGTAGACGATATGGGACATATAAATCTTGATATGCTGAAGAAATCATTAAGAAAAGATACTATTCTTGTATCAGTAATGATGGTTAATAATGAGATAGGTTCTGTAAATGACATAAAGGCTGTTTCTGATATTGTAAAATCATTTAACAAACAGATATACATACATGTTGATGCAATTCAGGCCTACGGAAAGTTCAGGATTTTCCCTGAAAAGCTTGGTATCGACCTTCTTTCTGTAAGCGCTCATAAGATACATGGAATAAAAGGCTGTGGCTTTATATATATAAAAGATAAAACAAAGATAAAACCACTTATATATGGCGGAGGACAGGAAAAGAATCTAAGGTCTGGTACGGAGAATGTTCCGGGAATAGTTGCACTTTCATATGCAGCTGATTATATGTATAAAAATATTGATACACATGTTGAACATTTGTATCAGTTAAAGAGCCATTTTATTAATAAAATTAAAACTATTGATGGTACAATTATAAATGCGGTTTCAGATGATATCCGTAGTACGGCACCACATATTGTTAGTGTGAGCTTTGAAGGAATTAAAAGCGAGGTACTGCTTCATGCTCTTGAGGAAAAGGGAATATATGTTTCAGCAGGTTCAGCATGCTCTTCAAATCATCCTGCAATAAGCGGTACATTAAAGGCAATAGGTGTAAAGAAAGAATTATTGGATTCTACATTAAGATTTAGTTTCAGTATACTTAATACGATTTCAGAGGTTAATTATTGTATTGAAACGTTAGAGGAGTTATTGCCAACACTTAGAAGATTTTATAAAAAATAAAGAATTTACGGAGGGTTATAATGTATAAAGCATTTTTAATAAAATACGCAGAGATAGGTATAAAAGGAAAAAACAGATATGTATTTGAAAATGCATTAAGAGACCAGATAAAAAAAGCACTTGAAGAGGTTGAGGGTACTTTTAATGTAACAAAAGAGCAGGGAAGAATATATATCGAAGTATTAAGCGATTATGATTATGATGAGACAATTGACAGATTAACAAAGATTTTTGGTATAACTGCTATTTGTCCTGTTGTTTTAATTGAAGATACAGAATGGGATTCTCTTACTGCAGGAGTAGAGAATTATGTAAGAAAAGTATATGGTGATAAAGCTTTTACATTTAAAATTGAAGCTAAAAGAGGAGATAAGAATTACCCATTAACATCACCACAGATATGTATTGAGATGGGTGCCCATATTGTAGATAAGTTCCCTAATATGACAGTAGATATACATAACCCTGAGGTGAGAATTACTGTAGAAGTAAGAAATAAAGGATATGTATATTCTGAAAATATTCCTGGTGCTAATGGCATGCCTGTTGGAACTAATGGAAAGGCAATGCTTTTATTATCAGGTGGTATAGACAGCCCTGTAGCTGGCTATATGATTGCAAAAAGAGGAGTTAAATTAGATGCAGTATACTTTAATGCACCTCCATATACAAGCGAGAGAGCAAAACAGAAGGTAATTGACCTTGCAAAGCAGGTTGCAAAGTATAGCGGAAAGATAGATCTGCATATTGTTAATTTTACAGATATACAGATGTATATTTATGAAAAGTGTCCTCATGAGGAATTAACAATTATTATGAGAAGATATATGATGAAGATTGCTGAATATCTTGCTGGAAAGAATGTCTGCCAGTCTCTTGTAACTGGTGAAAGTATAGGACAGGTTGCAAGCCAGACAATGCAGAGTCTTGTATGTACTAATGCAGTATGTACTTTGCCTGTATTCAGACCTCTTATAGGATTTGATAAGCAGGAGATTATTGATATTTCTCAGAAGATTGGTACATTTGAGACTTCAATACTTCCATATGAGGATTGCTGTACAATATTTGTTGCAAAACATCCTGTAACAAAACCGATATTATCAATGATAGAAAAGTCAGAACTTAAGCTGGCTGAGGACATAGACAGACTTATGGAGGAAGCAATTAATTCCGTAGAGACAATTGTTATTGACTAGTATAGAGATTTGAAAAAAAAGTGTTACTGTATTGAGAGTTTTCTCACAGTAACACTTATATACATTTGATATTAAACAATGTATGGTTTAAGATCTTTAAGTATTTCTTCAATTTTATCATTAGTATGAATATTAAGTTCGATTGGACTTGATAAATCAAGACTAAAGATTCCCATGATAGATTTTGCATCAATAACATATCTGCCAGATACTAAATCGAAATCATAAGGATACTTGGATATATCATTAACAAATGACTTAACCTTATCGATAGAATTGAGTGAAATGTTAACTTTAGTCATAGTGAACCTCCTCATTATCAATTTAATCTACTCTTATAATATAACTATAAAGGAAAGAATTGTCAATATAAATTTGTTAGAAAAGAGAGAATATATAAATGAATGAATATAGATTTGATAACAAGAAAGTTGCCTTTTGTACATTAGGTTGTAAAGTTAATTCATATGAAAGCGATGCAATGGAAGAACTGTTTAAAAGTGCAGGTTGTGAAATTGTTGACTTTGAAGATAAAGCAGACATTTATGTAATTAATACATGTTCAGTTACAAATATGGCAGACAGAAAATCAAGACAAATGTTACATAAAGCAAAGAAAAATAATCCTGAAAGTATAGTTGTTGCTACAGGATGCTATGTTCAGACAGCAAAAGATGAAGTGTTAGAGGATATGTCTGTTGATTTAGTTATAGGTAATAACCAGAAAAGTGGAATTATTGAGTTAATTGCACAATATATTAATAATATAGAACTTAACAGCAAGGTTTCTGATATTAGTAAAAAATGTGAATACGAAAATATGATGATTTCGTCAACAGCAGAAAAAACAAGAGCTTATATTAAGATTCAGGATGGATGCAATCAGTTCTGTACATATTGTATAATACCTTATGCAAGAGGCAGAATACGAAGCAGAGCACATGATGACATAATTAAAGAAATAAAGAATCTTGAAGAAAAAGGATATAAGGAAGTTGTTCTTACAGGTATACACATTTCTTCCTATGGACTTGACTTTGCTGAGGATGAGGAAAGCACACTTACTATTGCAAAGAAGTTTAGACCAGAATACCTTCTCAAACTTGTAAAGGATATAGCTTCAATTGATGGAATTAAAAGAATAAGACTTGGCTCACTTGAACCTAGAGTTATCGAAGAGGAATTTATAAGAGAATTAGCATCTGTTGATAAAGTATGCCCACAGTTCCATCTGTCTTTACAAAGTGGCTGTGATGAAACATTAAAAAGAATGAACAGAAAGTATAGTGCAAAAGAATATGAGGAAAAATGCTGTATTATACGAAAGTTTTATGATAATCCGGCAATTACAACGGATGTAATAGTTGGTTTTCCAGGTGAAACAGATGAGGAATTTTCGAAAACACTTGAATTTTTAAAAAGAATTAATCTTGCAAAAATTCATGTATTTAAGTATTCAATGAGAAAAGGAACTGTAGCTGCAAGAATGGCTAATCAGGTTCCAGATAATATAAAAACTCTTAGAAGCAAGATGCTAATTGAACTTACAACAAAACAGCATGAAGCTTATATGGAAAGTCTTCTTGATAAAAAACAACTTATATTACTTGAGGAAAATGTCGAAATAAACGGTGTAAAGTATAATATAGGATATAATGAACAGTATGTAAGATTCGCAATAAAGGATATAAATGAATTATCAAATGAGCTTGTTCTTGTAAAACCGATAAAAATACTTAATGAAGAATTTATTGAAGCTATAAAGACAATGTAAATTTTGATAAAGACTTGAAATTTATGGCTATATATATTACAATATCTATATATATATGAACGTGAATAATAACAAATCTGTTTATATGAATACGACATGGAGGAAATGATATGAGAGAGATTAATAACACACAATGCTTCAATGTGCAAAAGGAAACAGATATTAGTGTAAAAGAGATTATTGCTACTGTATACAGAGCTTTGACTGAGAAGGGATATAATCCTGTTAACCAGATAGTAGGTTATGTGATGTCAGGTGATCCGACATATATTACCAGCTATAATGGTGCAAGAAGCTTGATTATGAAAGTTGAACGTGATGAGATAATTGAGGAACTTTTAGGGGATTATATTAATCATAATTTGAAATAACTAATAAGTTACTGTTCACGCTTAGAAGAATATGTTTTCAGCTACATGCTTGCATGCGAAGCAGATGGTCTGCGACATGTGGGAGAAAGTTAAGCGTGAACATTAAACTAATAAGTTACTGTTCATGGTTAGAAGTAATGATGTATCAGCAGATAGTCATTAAGGCTGTAGATTATGGCTATCTGTGTTATTGTGTGCTTTTTTAAGGAAATGATATGAGGATAATGGGTTTAGACTATGGTTCCGTAACTGTTGGGGTTGCTATAAGTGATGAACTTTTAATTACAGCACAGGGAATTGAAACCATACGAAGAAAAGAAGAAAACAAGTTAAGACAGACTCTTGCCAGAATAAAAGAACTTTGTGATGAATATGAAGTTAGCAAGGTAGTTATAGGACTGCCCAAGAATATGAATAATACTATTGGTGACAGGGCAGAGAAGTCTTTAGAATTTGCGGATATGGTTAGGAAAAGAACTAATCTTGAAGTTTGTATGTGGGATGAGAGATTAACAACTGTTGGCGCTCATAATGCCATGCTTGAAGCTGATTTAAGCAGAAAAAAAAGGGCAAAAAGTGTGGATATGCTGGCTGCAGTTCTGATTTTACAGGGATATTTAGACAATATAAAAATTAATAAAGAGGATAGCTATGAATAACGAAGAGTATATAACATTTTTAACAGCAGATAATGAAGAGGTAAGCCTTAAAGTAATAGAACAGACTATGGTTAATAATACTAACTATCTGCTTGTTGCAGCAAGTGACGAAGATGAAGCAGATGCCATGATTCTTAAGGAGATTTCAGAGAATGGCGACGATGTCTGCTATGAAGAGATAGATGATGATATTGAGTATGAAGCTATTGCCAAAGTATTTGGTGAATTGTTAGAAGACTACGATATTGATTTAGAATAATAATGTGCGGTTTATTATATACAACATAACATTATAGGTGAGATGCATACAGTTAATGTGGCAGAGTCTGCCATTATTAGCTGTTATGTTGTTGTGCCTAATGTTTGTAATTTATTTTACGGAGGTGCTTTGATTGAAAAATAATGTTACAGACGGCAAGAGTATAAAGATTATACCTTTAGGCGGTCTTGAGCAGATTGGAATGAATATAACAGCATTTGAATGCGAAGATTCAATAATTGTTGTTGATTGTGGACTTTCATTCCCTGATGATGATATGTTAGGAATTGATCTGGTTATACCAGACATTTCATATCTTAAGGAGAATATTGATAAGGTTAAGGGCTTTGTAATTACCCATGCCCATGAAGATCATATAGGTGCATTGCCATATGTTCTTAAGGAGATTAATGTTCCTATTTATGCAACTAATCTTACAATTGCTATAATTGAGAATAAGTTAAAGGAACATGAGTTAATTAAGAAAACAAAGAGAAAGATTATAAAGTATGGACATTCTATTAATTTAGGGTGTTTCAGAGTTGAATTTATAAGAACAAATCATAGTATAGCTGATTCCACTGCACTTGCTATATATTCACCAGCAGGTGTTATTGTGCATACTGGAGACTTTAAGATTGATTACACACCAGTTTATGGAAGTGTTATTGATTTGCCTAGATTTGCTGAGATTGGAAAGAAAGGCGTACTTGCACTTATGTGCGACAGTACCAATGTACTTAGACCCGGATATACAATGTCTGAGAAGACAGTAGGCAAAAAGTTTGATAATGTATTTGCTGAGAATACTAATGGAAGAATTATAGTTGCAACATTTGCGTCTAATGTAGACAGAGTGCAACAGGTTGTTAATTCAGCTGTGAAGTATGGAAGAAAGGTTGTAATTGAAGGAAGAAGCATGGTTAATATCGTTAATACCGCAATTGAACTAGGATATATTACCATGCCTGATAATATGCTTATTGACATTGAGCAGTTAAAGGATTATCCTGATGATAAGATAGTTATTATAACTACAGGTAGTCAGGGAGAATCTATGGCTGCCTTATCAAGAATTGCTTCTGCAATTCATAAAAAGATACAGATAAAGCCAACAGATACAGTTGTATTCAGTTCTAACCCTATACCTGGTAATGAAAAGTCTGTATTTAAGGTAATTAATGAGCTTTCTATGCAGGGAGCCAAAGTTATATTTGAAGATGCACATGTTTCTGGACATGCATGCCAGGAGGAGATAAAACTTATTTATACTCTTGTGCAGCCTAAGTATGCTATACCTGTACATGGTGAGTTCAGACATCTTACAAGCCATGCAGAACTTGCACAGAGTCTTGGTATACCTAAGGAGAATACATTTGTATTATCTTCAGGTGATGTGCTTGAACTTAGTGATGATGGCGGAAAAGTAGTTGGCAAAGTGCCTGCTCAGGGCGTATTTGTTGATGGTCTTGGAGTTGGAGATGTTGGTAATATAGTTTTAAGAGACAGACAGCATCTTTCAGAGAACGGACTACTTATAATTGTTGTTACATTTGAAAAACATAGTAACCAGATACTTGCTGGCCCGGATATTATTTAAAGAGGTTTCGTTTATGTAAGAGAATCAGAGAATCTTATGGATGAAGCAAGAGGTGTTGTAGAGGATGCTTTATATAAGTGTATCTCTAATAATGTAAGTGACTGGAGCAAGATAAAGAATGTTGTAAAAGATGCATTAAGCGATTTCTTATGGAAGAAAACAAAACGTAATCCTATGATACTACCAATTATAATGGAGGTATAATATGAATAATGTAGAATACAGCACAAAGAGTCTTATAAGAGCAATAAGAACAAGTAATGAGTATAATCATTATCACAGAGTTCTGGAAAAGATAAAACATGATGAATATTTATATGTAGGTATGAATGAATACAGAAAAAGATGTTTCCTATTGCAAATGGGCAATGATGACACATATCTTGATGATCTTGATAAGTTAAGATATGAGTTTAAAGAGATACTTAATAATAGTCTTGTTTCTGAATTTTTAATTGCAGAGCAGAGACTTAATAAGATGACAAGACAGATTAATGCATCTATACTTGACTGCGTAAATCTTGATGTTAACTTCTTATAGTAGTTGTAACAAGCGGAGGTGTTATATTTGGGTAAGCAAAAGGCAGCAAAAGCAGTACTTAATTATACAAGTGCTATATTGAATATTATAGTTAATCTGATTTTTTATGGAATAGTTATATTTGTTATAAGCACAGCCTGTAAGTCTGCTTATAATTTTTCCTACCAGATATATGGGGATGTTGTGTCAGAAAAGTCACCTGGAAGGGAGATTACTTTTGACATTAAGGACGGTGCTTCTGCTTATACCGTAGCTAAACAGCTGGAGCTTAATAAGATTATTGTTAATAAGTATTCATTTTTAATAAGATATGAATTATCTGAAAAAACAATATGGCCAGGAAAGTATACATTGTCTACTTCCATGAATTATGAGGAGATTCTGGATATAATATGTGACTATGATACTGCTAAGGAAGCGGCCAATAATAAAGAAACGAATAATGCGGAGAGTACGAAAGCAGTGGATAAGAATGATAGTAAATGATAGAATTGCTGATTATATCAATTCTTTAGAGGTGGAATTACCAGAGTATCTTAGAATTATTGAAAAAGATGCCATAAGCAAGCATGTTCCTATTGTAAAGAGGCAGACCCAGAGTCTATTGAAGTTTCTTGTAACTATGAAACAACCTGAAAATATACTTGAGATAGGAACTGCTGTTGGTTTTTCATCACTTCTTATGAGTGAGTATATGCCGAAGGATTGTCATATAACAACAATTGAAAGAAATGATAAAAGATACGAAAAAGCTTGTGAAAATATAAAGAATGCCAATAAAGAAGATCAGATAACAATAATTAAAGGTGATGCGACCGAGGTATTAAAGGATATTGGCGGTTGCTATGATATTGTATTTGTTGATGCAGCAAAGGGACAGTATCTTACTTTTCTAAAGGATGTTATGCCATTAATGAAAAGTCACGCATTATTGATATCTGATAATGTTTTGCAGGACGGAGATGTTACACAGTCGCGTTATGGGGTTATAAGACGTAACAGAACCATTCATTACAGAATGAGGGATTACCTTTATGATATAACACATATGGAGGAGTTTCAGACAGTAATAATTCCTGTTGGTGATGGAGTAACATTAAGTACATATAAGAGATAATACGAAAGGATTGAGATAAGTGTTAAAGGGGAATAATGTAGAATTACTGCTTCCTTCAAGCAACCTTGAAGTTTTAAAAACTGCCATAAGATATGGAGCGGATGCTGTATATATTGGAGGAGAGATGTACAGCCTTAGAGAAAAGGCAAAGAATTTCTCTTTAGAAGATATGAAAAAGGGAATTGACTTTGCTCATGAATATGGAAAAAAAGTTTATGTAACAGCTAATATTACTGCTCATAACAGGGATTTAAAGGGAATAGAGCAGTATTTTACAGAACTTAAAGATATAAAACCTGATGCACTTATTATATCTGATCCAGGTGTATTTGAGATGGCTAAAACAATAATACCTGGAATGGAACTCCACATTAGTACACAGGCTAACAATGTTAATTATGCAACTTATAATTTCTGGTACAAGCAGGGTGCAAAGAGAGTTGTATCTGCAAGAGAGTTATCTCTTAAGGAAATAGCTGAGATAAGAAAGAATATTCCTGAAGATATGGAGATAGAGACATTTATACATGGTGCAATGTGTATTTCATACTCAGGCAGATGTCTTCTTAGCAATTATTTTACTGGAAGAGATGCCAATATGGGGGCATGTACTCATCCATGCAGATGGAAGTATTACATAATGGAGGAAACAAGACCAGGAGAGTACCTTCCTGTATTTGAAAATGAAAGAGGAACATATATATTTAACTCAAAGGACCTTTGTATGATTGAACATATACCTGATATTATTTTATCTGGTATTAACAGCTTAAAGGTTGAGGGACGTATGAAGACAGCTCTTTATGTGGCAACAGTTGCAAGAACGTATCGTAATGCTATTGATGATTTTATGAAGGACGAAGAATTATACCGTTCAAAAATTGATATATACAAAGAAGAGATTGCAAAGTGTACATACAGACAGTTTACAACTGGATTTTTCTATGGTCCAACTTCATATGAGACTCAGATATATGATAACAATACATATGTTAAAGAATATGTATATCTTGGAAGGGTTAATGATATTGATAATGAACTTTGTCATATGGAACAGAGAAACAAGTTCTGTGTAGATGATATAGTTGAGATTATGAAACCGGACGGACGTAATATTGAAACAAAAGTTGTCAGTATCTATGACAAAGATGGTGACAATATGGACAGCTGTCCACATCCAAAACAGGATATTTATGTTAAGTTTAGCATTGAACCTGAGGTTAATGACATTATAAGAGTTAAAGGTTAAATTTCTAATTAACTCTTGCTAATATCATTGCAGGTTGGTATAATGTTATATAGGTAGATATAATATTTTTAAGATGTTTATTATACTTGCTAATGCTATTTTATATAGCTCAAGAAACGGAGGATAATTTATTATGGAAGAAATGTTTAAAGTAATATTTAGCAATCTTTGGGGATATGATATGCTAATATTTATTACGGCGGGGATTAATCTTTTTGTATTTCTTTATGCAAAAAGCAGATCAGCAAGGTTATACGATACTTTGCATCCAACAGCTAAGACTGTTACAAAGTTAAGTGAGGCAAAGGTTGTTGACATGAGAAAATCATCAAACTCTGCATATTCTATGTATATTAATATTACATCAATATTCCCACTTTTAGGTATTTTAGGTACAGTTCTTTCTTTACTTAAGATGGCTGAAGATATGAGTAATGTACAGTTAAACTTCTTTGGTGCACTTACATCAACTTTCTGGGGACTTATTTTTGCAATACTTTATAAATTAGTTGACGGACGTCTTGCATCAGTTATTGATGATAACGAGAAGACTGTTGCATTCTATCTTGAAAGAACTACAATTAAGAGAGCTTCATTAGAAGTTGAAGCAGAAAAGGAGAAATAATAAATGCGTAAGAGAGAAATAGCTGTTGATTTAACATCTCTTCTTGACGTAATACTTATAATACTTTTTATGTTTGTAATGAGAACATCAACAACTGTTGCTAATGCAATTGATGAGGAGAATGGCAATACTCCGGCACCAGCACCTACTGTTAGTGCTGAAGAGAATGTTACTATTTCCCAGGAGGAATATGATGCATTAGTTAAGCAGTATGATGAAGCTAAAGTTCAATATGATGAATTATTAGTTCAGCAGGAAGAGGTTAAGAAAAAGGTTGCATCTGATGAGATTTGGTACAACACATGTCTTAGAATCAATATTTCTATTGATATTGATGAAGAGAATGAAAAGAGAATTGTTAAGGTCCAGAAAAAAGATGAAGATGTTGAAACTTATGAATATGGACTTAATAGCAATGTCAATGATAGCATAGCTAATCTGACTTCTATACTAAAGAATAATTACCTTGATGTTGAAGGTGTAGAACAAGTTGTATTATTTATATATTCTTATAGCAATTCTAATGTTAAGATTAAGAATTACAAGATTGTTGATTCGGCTCTTAAGAAGATACAGGAAGACTACGAGAATGTATATGTTACATATCATGATATAGATTCTAATGAATCTGATATCATAAAAGACGATGGTAATAAGACTGATAACTCTGATGAGGAGCATCCAGAGGGTCTTATTGAATTAGAAGAGTAAAAATGTTTTATGGAAGAAATGGAGAGGATATTATGAGTACTGAGAACGAGCAGATGAGTGCAGAAGAAAAGAAAGCAATTAAGAAACAGGTTAGAAAAGAAACAAGAAAGTTTAAAAGAAAAGCATTTGGAACTTTAATTATTGTGGTTCTTCTTGTTGGTATTGCAGCAATGCTTCTTTTAGGAAAGAAACTTGGATTATTCGGTGGTGGAGACGGACTTGGCGCTTTTGCTGATAAACTTCAGGGAGCAATCGGTAATGTAACTGAGAAAGTTGATGAGACTAAAGATAATGCTGAAGATGTAGTAGACAAGGCTAAGGAAGAGGTTGAGAATAAAGAGACTCCTGATGCAGAAGATACTAACGAAGCTGGTAACACAGCAGCAACAGAAGAGATTGGCGGAGAACTTATTAAAGAAGTTACTATTAACAATACAGACATTATCTATAATGGAAAGACATATACTTCATGTGATGATTTTGTAGCTGTTATAAGCGGATTTGAAGTAAATCCTGATGATAATGCATTCTATGTAATTGATGATAATGCAAACAAAGTAACATATGATGCAGTTGATTCAGCACTTGAAGGATTAGGATTTATCCCAGCATACAAAGATAGCGCAACAGAATAATAAAATATATGATATTTAACCTGCAGTTTTAGCTGCAGGTTATTTTTTTACAAAGGAATTATGAAAAAAATATAAATAAAATAGAAAAAATTGACATTATTGATTTCAATATAAATTGAGAAAAATGTTGATTTATTATTTTTTTTTTTGATATAATTTGAAAGCCGAGATATAATAAAGAAAAATTAGTTCATTA
>JAILNW010000009.1 GCA_024691145.1 Lachnospiraceae bacterium | reverse complement strand
TGTGTCGACATTGTCAATAACCCATATCAGGTGGTTATTGCAGCGGGGTCCCACCTCTTCCCATTCCGAACAGAGAAGTTAAGCCCGCCTGCGCCGATGGTACTGCAATGCAATGCGGGAGAGTAGGAAGCCGCCACTTTTGTTAGAGAGCCCTGAATCCGAAAAGGTTCAGGGCTCTCTTCGTTTGTTACTGAAGATATTGAATTATATGAGATCATTCATATTGAGATGAAGAAACTATTATTTGTTATTTTATTACCAGTTGTTATTGGTGTGATGTTGATGATGACCTGTCCTGACAGAACTACTCATTATGAGGCTGTGAAGAGGGTGGCATCTGAGGTGATTAATGCTGAGATGAATGAGAGTAATGTGGAAGAAACGATAGCTTCTATTGGTACTGTATTAGCTATCAATGTGGTTGATGCTTATTTAAAATCGAATCTAATCGTGCGTGATCACACCTTCTACAATGTGGGAGTAATCATTTACAAAGGGGACTTTAGAATGGTGTCAGTTGGGGTGTTCAATCATGTCTTCACGATTGACAAAGAGACAGCCCGCGAAATCATCAAGTACAAACTATCGCTGAAAGATATTATGAAGTCAGAATGACATGTTAGTTTCTATGAGTTGCAATGGATGTGTAGATGGCAATGATGACCATAATAACGATAATGGAGATGATAGGGATAGGGCTATGGCTTGTCGATCGTAAGGATGTCCAGGCAATGACTAGTGCCAGAAGTAGCATAAATAGGCCGAAGATTCGTAACATACGGATGCTGAGGGCGTAGTTACGTGGTGTCTTGTACTTTTCTGCTAAGTTGAAGCATTTTGGGAAATAGCATAAGATCATCATACTGATCCCCACTATCGTTATGATAGCACATGGAATACTGATCCTCACAGCCGAGCCCCATGCATTGGGGGTACCTGAAGCGTCGAAGTGTGTGGGAACAATGTCCGGTGCTTGTTTAACGAACCAGATAATTAGTCCCCATACCACAATAGCTAGTATTAGGAAGATTACCTCAAAGATGGTTCCCTCCTTCGTCCTGTATACTTTTATTTCTTCCTTCATCTTTTATTCATTATTATTTTCGTCGTTGGTGTTTGGTCGTTTCTTTTTGGGCAGGCGTTTGGCTTTGCGCAGGGCCTCTGTAATGATCCACTGTAGCTGGCCGTTGGTACTGCGGAACTCGTCCGCAGCCCAGGCCTCTATAGCGTTTACAACTATACCTGCATATATATTTATCAGATATGATAAAACAAGCAAGGAACTAGTTACAACAGCTATTGCTAATAATAAGCAAACTACTAAAATTCTTCCATTCTTAATCTGCTGCTTCTTTCTTTTTTCTTCATCTTTAATATCATTTATTTTATCTAAAAGTTTTTTCTCCCCATATGATATGGCATTACCTATAAGCCTTATAGGATGTGGCATATTATGTGGATCACCTAGGATTAAGTCAATAGTAAACCCTGCTGCAAATGATATTATATGACCTTCCATTATATTCATAAAGTCACCTCAAAAACTTACAACTATTTTCCCATCCTCTACTATACAGCTGATTGTCTTTCCATTATCTATCTGGTAACTATAATAGTCTCCTCCTAAAAGTTCAGACAATACAGCCATTATAGTCCCTCCATGTACCACAGCTACAATCTCCTTTTCATTATGGATAAGCTCAAGCATCTTAATAAAGCCTTTAATACAACGCTTAATAAATTCTTCCCTGCTTTCACCATTGTGAAATGGCATGGTTCCATTGCTGTCAATCCACCTTTGATAATCAGGATTTTCACTTAATTCTTTATAATTCTTTCCTTCAAAAGTTCCAAAGTCAATCTCTCTAAATTCATCTATAACATAAACCTTACTATCTGGATAAATAAGACCAGCTGTCATAATGCACCTTTTCATTGGACTTACAAAAACCACATCTGCTTCAGGATATATACCTTCATTTATATGCTGTTTAACTTCTTTAATTCCTGTATCTGATAATGTTTCGTCTGTAATTCCTATATATCTTTTTTGTTCATTACCAGCAGTTTTTCCATGCCTTATGAATGTAAGCTTTATATTACCACATAATAGTTTACTCATAATATTTAAACCTTTCAAAAAAATCTATACTACTTTTCTCCATGAGATATCCGTGTGACTTTCATAGTTTATATTATACATATAGAGGAAAACAAATACAAGTGATTATTATTTGGGGATAAAAATCATGTATAGTTTTCTAAGGGATTTGGTTTAATAAGAGGGTTATTAAAAGAAAAGTTCGGAATTATTTTTAAATAATAAATGGTTAGTTTTATATCTGGAATTATTAAAAGGAGATACAAAAAAGTAAATTATATGATCGTGAAAAACAGAGCAGAAAAACTGCTCTGTTTTTGTATACCATGTAAGTTTTTATGCCCATGGATTTGTACTTTCAGGACTTCTTATTCCCACAAGCACAAACTGTTCCCACAAATACCATTTTCCATCTTTTCCTTTTCTAAGCAGTACACTACGTGGAGAGTCTGCTCCTCCAGAAGACATAAACATTTTAGCATACCCTTCATTAGCGTAAGTATAAGGATTTTCACTTACAGTTATAGTATGTGGTTCTGATGGTTTGTAATCATTATCAGGCACAGCACCTTTAAAATATGAACGTGCCACATAATCTGTATCCTTAAATCGGTCCTTTAAAAACTGATATTCCATCTGGCTTATCTGTCTAGGTCCGCTTACATATTCATACATCTTCTTAAAAAGTTCAAAATCATTAGGATAATAGCATAATGCCAATACAGTTAAAGCTGCTGTTTCAAATGGTGTAGATAGCTTTGCCTGAGAAAGTGCTAAAAACTCCTCAAAATTTTCTGGCATTTTTAAAAACACCATATCCTCTGTTTTATTATCAGATATTCCCATGTGAATTCCTCCATTTCCAATGATAACTGTATAATCGGCAAAATCACATAAAAACATTAATTCTATTTTATCCTTTGGGAAATGCCACAAATAACACGTTCTACACTTTCAGCTTCTTTAGCAAGTGTTATCAATAATCTCCCTGTACATTCCCTGTACTCTCTTTCAAACTTGTCCATAGGAACAATACCATTTCCTATTTCATCACTTATTATAATACTATCAGGGTATTTTTCTACAAATTCCATTATCATTTCTTCAGGATTATCCCCTTGCTTTAAGCACATCTTAACTATCTCATTAAGTTTATTAATTACAATAGTTGTATTGTGCACTTCATTTTTCTTTGGAAGTGCAGCGGTATATACATTTTCTTTATGTATACCATAAGTGTTTATTGCATACTCAAGCTTTCCCTGATAACATCCACCTACAATTAATCTCATATCAGCCTCCAACAGTATATGACATATACTCTTCTCCACCTAATGTCTTCCATATAAATGTATTACCATTAATTATTATATATCCTCGTTTTGTATTTTCCTTCGGTATTGAAACAGAACCTGGATTCATATAAATTATTCCATTAACATCTTCACAGGCTGTAACATGTGTATGACCATGAAGCAGAATATCACCAGACTTCATAGGTGGCAGATTATCTTTATTAAAAATGTGTCCATGTGTTGCATATATCATTTTTTCTCCAATTGGTATAAGTGCATAGTCAGCCAGAACCGGAAATTCAAGTACCATCTGGTCAACCTCAGCTTCACAATTACCTCTTACACAATAAATCTCATTCTTATATTCATTTAACATCTTAATTACTTCCTTAGGAGCATAACCATCAGGTAAATCATTTCTTGGTCCATGATAAAGCACATCTCCAAGAAGTAACATTCTGTCTGCAGCTTCCCTTTTATAAGCATCCAGTAACATCTGGCAGTATGTTGCAGAACCATGAATATCTGATGCAACTAATAACTTCATAATATCATCCTTTCCAATTATAAGTCCTCCAAATCTCATTTTTTTGCCACATTTGGAGGTCTTATAAATTATTTTTTATAATTAACTATAAATATACCAAGACATATAAGCAGTAACGACACTATTACATAAGAACCTAGTGTACTTCCTTCATTAAGTATAATTGCAGAAAGCAGTACTCCAAACACTGGATTCATAAACTTGCAGGCAGATACCTTTGATACATCATTATGCTTAAGCAATAAACTCCAAAGTGTATAAGCACAGGCAGATATAAATCCCATATATAAAAGAAGTACCATTCCCTCTGTACTTACAGCACCAAGTCTTCCGCCCATTATGAAGCCAATAACAGCCATTACTGTTCCGCCAAACATAAACTGATAACCACTAAGCATAACAACATCTGTATCCTTAGAAAATTTCTTAATAAATCCAGAAGACATGGCCGCTGACAAGCCGGCAATAAGTATAAAACCTTCACCATTAAAGCATAAATCAAAGTCTATGCTTTTGCCATTTACATTAACAAGTATAAGTCCTATAAAGCCAACCAGACTTCCTGCTATCTTCCTTGTTGTTAAACTCTCCTGCTTAAATAACAGGGCACTTATAAAAAGTGTAATAAATGTTCCTGCACCTGTAATTATAGATGATTTCACACCTGTTGTATGTGCCATTCCAACATAGAAAAAATAATACTGCAAAATAGTCTGAAACAAGCTTAAAACCAATATCTTCTTAGGTTCCTTTGGAAGCACAATTCCTTTACTTCTTATGCTATGTGTTATTATAACCATAAAACCTGCAATTGCAAACCTTATTCCAGCAAAGAGAATCTGACTTTTTGCATCATCACCACTTATATTAAATAACCTGTAACCCGTCTTGATGCATGGAAATGCTGACCCCCAAAGGAGGCAGCAAATCATTGCAACAAATATCATAATATATGTTTTCTCTAAAAAATGTTCTTTCTTTTCCATAACAAATCATTAGAACATAAGGCTCATCTCATGCCACTCTTCGCCGCCCCATGTGGAATCAGCGATTCCCTTGTCTGTAAAACCAAACTTAAGATACATAGGCACCCTGTCATCAAGACATGTAAGAAGAGCTTCTTTTCTTCCTCTTTCCTTTTCTCTTATTGAATACTGCTTTACAAGTTCCCTTGCAAGACCATTTAATCTGTAATCAGGATGAACAACAAGTCCAAGTATCATAATGGTATCACCATCTTTATTATAAAGGTCTGCGTCAGTAAAAAACTCATCCCTGAACTTCTTCTCATTAGTTGTAAGTCCATTAAGAAAACCTGCTATCTTTCCTGTTTTCTTATCAACAGCAACTAAAAACTGCTCTGCTGCTTTTTCAATTCTAATTGTCATATTCTTAGGACTGCAGGCTTCATTTGGAGGGAAACAAATCTGCTCAAGATTAATAGCCTGATCTGTTTCCTCTTTATTAATATATCTAAACTCAAAGTTATCTCTTATTATAATACTTTTCATGTTGTTGTAGTAAGGTCTCTTATTAACTTTATCCCGGTTATCAACATACCAGTTATAGGCTTCCTTTAGCCCCTCATCAAGTGGCATTGTATCTGGCATTAACTCTGACTGATTAGTTATATCAAGATAATAATCATAATCACTAAATGGGAAATACTCTCTTTGATTAATGTCTCTATCTACATTTACAAATGAAGCTTCCTTTCCTGCTGCCTTATAACAAAGCTTAACCCAGTCTTTTACGCTAATTCTTTCATTATTCCCAACATTAAAAATGTGATTTTCAGGTTTCTTTTCTAATATTAAATCTATAAATCTGCAAAGGTCTTTTACATTAAAGAACTGCATATTCATGCTGCCATCTTTAGGAAGATAAAATGTCTTATCCTTCATTGCACAGTCAAACACAAAGGCTTCTCTGTATACATTATTTCCTTCACCATAAAGATATGGAGGACGAATTATATATGCATCCTTAAAACGACTAAGAAGTTCCTGTTCCGCTGCAATTTTATTAGTGCCATAGAAAGTCCAGAACTTATTATTCCCCAATGTACCCTCTTCCACAAATGGCATTGCATTAGTTTCTGGATAAACAGCACTTGAACTTATCATAATGTAGTTATCAAACTTATAAAGAGAATCAAGAAGTTTGTTAATCTCATCCCCTGTATATGATGTTACATCAATTACAGTATCAAATTCCATTCCCTTTAATGCATCACCAATATTATCTCTATCTGCCTTAATTAACTTAACTCCAGGTACCTGTTCCCTTGTGCCACGATTAAGAACATAAACCTCATGTCCCTTGTTTACAAAGTATGTTGCAACTGCCTTGCTTACAAATACTGTTCCGCCTGTTACTAAAAACTTACCCATAAAAGCCCTCCATATAAAGTAAAAAACTATATGTCCTTGCTACACTTATACTGTATACTATTTTAGCTTAATAAGCAAGCCATATATTATTTCCTGCTATACAAAAAATTAATAATGGCCGATATATACATTGGATACTATCGAAAAATAATCGGAGGCATATAACATGAGGGAAATTTTTCTTAACGAAATATCATACAATATAAACAATAATATTCCTGTTCATAATATTGTAATACGATATTATGGTCAGTTTGACATGCTCTCGTTTATAAACATTTCAGATTCGGCAACAAATAATGTTATAAAATATTCATTTGGGAAAAAATTTACAATGGTTCCATTAGAGCCATTTTTAGGATATATAAAACAATCCATAATAAATGAAAATATAGATATAATGCCATTTTTAAAGGAAATGGAATGCCTTGAAAATCTATATCCTGTATTTTGCAGTTATTTTGAAACAGGAAAAGCAGTAAGAAAAGAACATATGTGGGAGTGTGTTGATTTTGAGCTTGAAAATATAAATAAAGTTCTTATTAACATGATAACGTATTTTTCCAAAAAGAAAAGTGTTATTTTCATACTTGACCAGTTACATTGTGCGGCTCTATCAACAATGAACCTTTTACACGGCATAATTAACAATTCAATTGAAAATGTTCATATAATTGGAGGATATGATGAATTGTATCCTATTCAGACTTACAAAATAGAAAAGTGGAATAATATTATAAAAGAACTTGACGAAGAAGGCTATATATTAGAATTTGAATTAAAAGGTAACAATAACGACAGTGATACCATAAAATACTTTGATAATAATCTTATTCCTCAATACCTTGATATTGCCGAAAATGGTATAGAGTTTTTACAATTAACAGATGCCGTTGCTCTGCTCGAATTTATCAGTAATAAACTACTTGCAGAAAAAATAGAGTTATCATCTGACATTGAATTCAGACTTTACAGATTAATGATTACGGCATATACTTTTTGTAAACGTCATGGTGATGCTTTATTGTTGTGCGACAAAATGCTTACAAATGCTTTTCAGGATTTTACTAATGAAAAAGCATTTCTCGCTAATTACTATCTTACAAGAACACTACTTATACTAGGTCAGCAGGACAAAGCAAAACAAACTGTAAAAAACGCCATTAAATATGCATATGAGGATAAGAATGATTTTAATATCATGCTGGCAGATATGATGAATATGTTTGTAAAATATTCATCTTCCGCACATGATCCGGCTGTTATAAAAGTATTTGATAAGGATTTATATGATAAAATGAAAAAATATAACTTTTTCAACCATATAATTATTCTTACATGTATCTGTTCTGAAAATGATGCAGCAAGCTATAAAGATTTGCCAGCTATAAAATCCACTGGTTATCAAAAGGCCATAAACATGGCTAAAGAACATAATAACGTAAGATTAATGTATAGTATATATAGATTTTTTATTGCAAAAACAGCCAATAGAAACTATAACTATGCTAACCGTTTCTTTCATGAAGAGTATTTAAAAATAATAAAAAGCGGCTCCAATGATGAAATGTATATTCAAATTGGTATGGGATATCTTTATATGATGAGTGAACAATTCAAAAAAGCACAGGAATATTTTCTTTTATCATTAAAGAGCTGCCTTAAACTTTTATCTATTTCACATATGGCTGAAATAATGTATAACATGTCAATGAATGCTTTTTCTGCTCAGAATTATGACCATTGTATAAAATATGCTAATCTTTGTATCTGGATTATGGATCAAATGGAATATACGAAACTGTTTGCATGTAACATAGCAAAGTTACATGCCTTAAAGGCATTAAGTTATTACTATCAGAACAGAAAATACCTTTGTGAATTTGAGCATAAGATGATGCAACAAAACACAGAGTTTAATTATGATGGACTTGATAAAAATTTGAATTATCAGGATTTATTTTTTTACTATTATGTAGGATTTTTGCTTAATAAAGATAATGATAATACAAACTCAGCAGAAAAATATCTTGAACATGCAGAAAAATATTTTGTTTTTATAGAATCCCAACACTACTTTTGTTATGTTCCTTTTCTGATTAACAAGGCCTTCTTCTTTAGAAAACTAGGAAGAACAGTTGAAGCAGATGAACTTATAAACTCTGCTATTAAGTATTGTGATGATAATGGTTATGTTTATAAAAAGCAAATGGCATTGGCTTTTATTAATAATGAATTATTTACAAACATTAAAAACTTTAATCTTGATATTTCTGATGAATCTGTTAAAATACTTAAAGGTAAGGTTGAACACCAAAAAATGAAGCGTTTTATTTCCCAGATAAATCAGGAAAAAGAATTCCTGACTAATTGGCAGAATATTATGAGTACTTCCTTGGATTCAGTAAAGCAACTTACAGATGATTCATTTGATGCATTTATACATCATTACAACTTAGATGCCCTGCTACTGCTACGTATGGATAATAGACAGGTTTATTATGCCGGCAATATAAAAAATGAAGTTATTATCAATAACTTTAATCAGATAGAAGATTTTTTCAGAAATCATAAAAAGGAATTTTTAGTAAAATCAACAGACAACCACTATGGAGAATATCTTGAAATATTCCGTTTGCTTGGATGTGATAAATTATTTTCTGCATTTGGTGCCTCCTTCTACGAGAAGGAAAACCTTGAATATATTGCCTTTGGATACAAAGCTTTAAAAAATGTTAATGTAATGGTAGCTTCAAGTGAATATATGACAATTGTTGAGTCAAATCTTAGCACATATCTTCGTCTTTTAAGACAGCTGATTGACTCAATAAAAAGAATTGAGAATATTATTACTATTAATGAAATTAATAAAACTCTTAATCTGTATGCACAAACCGATAAACTTACCGGTATTTATAACAGAGCTGGTTTGTATGAACAGATTGATATAATGCTTGATAACAGAAATCAATTTAAGGATATATCAATTTTTTACATTGACCTTGATAACTTTAAGTACTACAACGATTCCTTCGGTCACGAAGCTGGAGATATTGTCCTTAAAAACATAGCTATAATACTTAAAAGCATTTGCGATGACAACGACTTTGCAGCCCGAAATGGCGGTGATGAATTTTTAGTTTTTATTCATTCAGTTGATAAAGAACTATTAACTGAAAAGATAGAAAACATATATAGACAAATAAAAGAATTTAACTATTTTGTTGATTTAATTGAAAAAGAAAAAAATCAGAAAATTGAGGTTGATAAATTACACAGATTAACCTGTTCAATTGGTGTCTGTCGTTTTGAACTTAATGAAGAAACAAACGTAACCACAGTTGAAAAGGAAATTTATAATGCCGATTCTGTTTTGTATGAAATTAAGAAATGCAAGAAGGGTACTTATCGCTT
>JAILNW010000132.1 GCA_024691145.1 Lachnospiraceae bacterium | reverse complement strand
TATGTCAACTATATAATTTATTTTTTTATGAAATTTTTTGTTTTATGCTTTACGTTGAATTTATAGATTTTATATGTTATGATTGGAATAAATTATGATGAATATATGAATAAAATAAAAATATATACATAAGAGGAGGATTTTCAGTATGGGAACATGGGGCGTTAGCATGATAGGGAATTCAATTATCTTTGGAAATAATACACCTTGTACTAATCCTGATTCATATTTATTAGCTGCAATGGGAAATGAAATAAATAATTAATGTAGAATGGAGTTTTAGAAAAATGAGTGGTTTGGGCATTCGAAAGTTAAGTGTAGATCATATGGTAAGTATGCTTTCAGGTACATATATATCATTGATAAAGAATAGAATTGCATTTAGGGAGTTCCCATCAGTAATGTTATGGGGACCGCCTGGAGTTGGAAAATCCCAGGGAGTCAGGCAGATTGCAGAAAAAATAAAAAATGAAACAGGTAAAAATGTAAGAATCACTGATGTACGTTTGCTGCTATTTAATCCTGTGGATTTACGAGGAATCCCAACAGCCAATGAGGACAAAACACTGGCTGTATGGCTAAAACCTCAGATATTTCAAATGGATCCTTCTGAAACTGTTGTAAACATATTATTTCTTGATGAGATTACAGCAGCACCGACATCGGTACAGGCAGCAGCATATCAGATTACATTAGACAGAACAGTTGGGGAACATAAACTGCCAGAAAACTGCATTGTAATAGCAGCAGGAAACAGGGTAACTGACAGATCTGTATCCTATAACATGCCAAAGGCCTTGGCAAACAGATTATGCCATCTTGAGATTGAGGGAAATTTATCCGCATGGCACAAGTGGGCCATACAAAATGATATACACCCTTTTGTTGTTGGATTTATCGAGTATAACAGCTCATCATTGCTTAGATCAGAGGGAATGGAACTTGCATTTCCAACACCTAGATCATGGGAAATGGTAAGCAATATACTAAACTTCGTATCAGATAATATGGACGAAGTCTTTCCAATGATTGTGGGCTGTGTAGGTGAGAAGACCGGGGATTTATTTAAGACATGGACAGAAGTTTATAAAGGAATACCTTCAGTAGAAGATATTTTTCTGAGTGGAAAGGGAGATGTGCCAGCTGAAAAAGAACTAAGAATAGCACTTAAGTCTGCTATGGTAAGGTATGCTAAAAAATGCAAGAACAAGGAGTTGATAGATAACTCTATAAAGTATTCCTGCAAGCTGCCATGGTCCTTTAGAAAACAGTTATTACAGGACTACATAAAGATTACAGAGATAAGCGATATTGTGGAGGCTAATGAAGTTTATAAGACAGCAGTAAAGGATGGTCTTGAATGTTAGAGAATCGAATTAAATCATTAAAACGTAAACTTCAGGAATCAAGATTCAGACTTTCCAATATGTATAAAGATTTTTCTGAACCTCTTTATGATATGATTTTTGTTGCCACTAAAGATGTGTGGAGAATGTCTACTAATGGCAAATGTATATATTTCGATCCTGACTGGCTTAAAAACCTTGGTGAACCAGAGATTGATTTTATACTTTCACACGAATTAATGCATATTGGGCTTGGACATATTGAAAGGCCAGCCTATTACCTTGGAGACAGATACCATTTAGCAGCAGATATAGTTGCTAATGGACATCTGAGAAACTTAGGGTGGAAGTATGATAGGCTTTCCCATATTGGAAAAATCAGATATGAAACCTATGTCCCTCAAATTGATGGAGCTACGATTACGTCAGTTGAAGCTATAAAGTATACACCAGTTGATCCATCACTATTTACAGTATCAAAAAGACGACAGCTTATGATTGATTCCGATGAGTGGTGGGACAGGAGAGATGATATGGGGGAGTCAGGAACTATTGTACTTACTCCCGATGATGAGAATTCAGATGATTTTGTTTATGAGGGTCCGACTTATGGTGAGAAAATAAGGCTTTATAAAGAGCATTTTCCATATTTTCATAATGAGAAGGAAGAGAAAAAGTTTAAGCCTTATAAAAAAGAGCCAAATCCTGACGTAAAAAAAGCTATAATTAATCTTAGAAATCAAATGAATGTGGCAGGAAATATCAAAGATATTAGTCCCAGAGAATTTGAATGGAGAAATGCAGATACAAAAGTCTTAGATTGGAGAAGTCTTTTAAATGCTTTTGTTCAGGAAGAAATATGTGATTATTCCTTTACTCCTCCTGATAGGAGAATGTCAGAAAGTGAATTTTTTTTACCAGATTATAATGTTGAAAACTGGAGGGTACGAGATATCTACTTTATGGTTGACACATCTGGTTCTATATCAAATGAAATGCTTTCTTTGGCATATTCAGAGATATATCAGGCATTAATGCAATTTGATGGGAAACTTACTGGTGTTATTGGATTTTTCGATACAAAGGTACATAAAGCAAGGGAGTTTAATCAGATTGAGGATATAGTAAAGCTAAGACCTCAGGGCGGAGGTGGGACGGATTATGGCTGTGTTTTTAAATTTATAAAGAATACATCAAGATTCAAGACACCAACAAGTATTGTGATAATAACGGATGGGGAAGGTACATTTCCAAATGCTTTAAAAAATTCCGAAATACCTGTATTATGGCTTATGACGAAGGACAAGGAGGCACCCTTTGGAAAAAGCGTATATGTTGAACAATAACATAGAAATTGGTAAAGTTTTACTGCAAATATCTTTATATAAAGAGGCTTGTTGTCGATAAAATATATGACAATAAGCCTTTTTGGATTGAAAAGGAGTGGGTGCTGGATGAAAAGTGGCAACACAGTAGTAAAACATAAATATTTATTTAGAACATTATACTTTTGTTTATTTGGTCTTGCTATAATTATAGGAATAATATTTTCTATAATGGTAAAAAATGAATATAATGACAATGATAATATTATTACATATATTGAAAACTGGACAGTAATTGATAAGAATCTAAGCAGTTTTGAAGCTGGAAGAAGTTATAGCGATAAAAGAGCTTATACTGAAGATTTTACTGCAATTGCCAAAATGCCTGATAAGATAAAAGATGGGCAGATTTTATGCTTTATGAATATGAGCAGTGTAAGTGTATACATTGATGGACATTTAAGAAAAGATTTTAATGAAAAAAAAGATGTTGTTATTCCCGGTGGACTTTTAAAGGAAATATATATACAGGTGCCTTTAAGTTCTAAAGATGCAGGTGCTGAGTTAAAGATTATAAGAAAAAAGACTGACAGAAATCCCATGATTGTATCTGAAACAATCATATCAAGTTCACAGGGAATAAAAAATTATATGTTTCATAAATATGGAATAACTTTTATTTTGTCTGTATTATTGTTTGTTGCATCATTATTAGCGTTTTTTGTAGGAACTGTTATGCGCTTGTGGTTACGACAACAGATTGACATGTTATATGCTGTTTCCGGGATTTTTAATGTTGCATGCTGGCTTATAGCAGTTTCACAGTTTACACCATTTATATGTGGCATATACTTTGTAGATGGTTTTATGGGATTTATATTCTGTATGATGATGCCTTTTGGATTTATGGTATATTTTAACTCACTACAGAAAAACAGGTATAGAAAAGTGCATGTGGTTGCTTTTATAGCATCAATTTTTAATCTGTTTTTTTGGACAACACTTCACTTTTTGGGAATACAGTCACTTTTAAAATCTCTTTTTTATATTGATTTGATTTTAGGAGCCATAATAGTATTAATGCTTTATACACTTGTAATTGATTTAAAAAAAGGAAATGTGAAGGATTATTCCTATACGGCAAAAGGCTTTTTGTTCTTTATGGTTATGGCTTTAGTGGAGATTATAAAAGTCATCTATTTTGAAAATCTTATCAATGAAATTCCTATGTTAATAGGTCTTTTTGGACTTCTTATCATGGTAGTATTGCAGCAGATAGAGGATATCAGAAAGACAAGAGAGGTTTTAAGAAATGAAATTCACAGAAAAAATGTAGAAAAGGAGCATATGCTTATTAATATTGTTGAGACTTTGGCAGGAACAATAGATGCGAAAGACCAGTATACTAAAGGTCATTCTAGCCGTGTTGCTGATTATGCAAGGGAGATTGCAAAACGTGCAGGATATAATGAAACAGAGCTTAACGATCTATATATTATGGGACTTCTTCATGATATAGGAAAAATAGGTATTCCAGATACTATAATTAATAAAAATGGCAAACTTACCAAAGAAGAATATGATATGATGAAGAAACATCCTGTAATTGGATCAAGGATTCTGCAGAATATGAAGGAAAAGACTGGTATGGATATAGGTGCCAGATCTCATCATGAAAGATATGATGGCAATGGATATCCTGATGGTATAAGTGGAAAAGAAATACCAGAACAGGCAAGAATTATCGCAGTTGCAGACGCATATGATGCAATGACAAGTTATAGAAGTTATCGTGATCCTATGACTCAGGAGCGAGTAAGAAAAGAGATTGAAAATGGACGAGGAACTCAGTTCGATCCTTACTTTGCAAAGATAATGCTTGAAATGATAGATGATGATAAGGATTATGAAATGCGTGAAAAGAAAAATGCATAGAGAATATATGAGTCCCCGAACTGGTGATAAAGCTGGTTCGGGGATATTTTTCATTTTTACTATTGACATAAATGGTATAATATACTATTATAAATATAGTACAACATACTATATAAAAATGAGGCGATATTAATGGCATATAAGTGTTCGAAGGAAGAGGAAGAGTTTTTAAAGAATTATGATGAATCAATGTTTAAGCATCCGTCAGTTACAACAGATATTGTAATATTTACTGTGGATGAGAATGATAAATTAAGCATTCCTTTAATAAAGAGAGGGGTATTTCCTTATAAAGACAGATGGGCGTTACCTGGTGGTTTCCTGCATGTAGGAGAAGAGTCTATAGATGAGTGTGCAAGGCGTGAACTAAGAGAAGAAACGGGAGTAGAAAATGTATATTTAAGCCAGCTTTATACATTTGGTGAGCCAGACAGAGATCCACGTACAGTTGTTATATCTGTTGCCTATATAGCACATATACCTAAGGGGAAACTTAAGGTAAAGGCTGGAGATGACGCAAAGGATGCAGAAATATTCAGGATTAAATATGATATAGATGGAGTAGTATTTACAAATGATACAACAACCATTTATGAAAATGATCTTGCATTTGACCATGGAAAGATTATCAAGATGGCTATTACAAGACTTAGAAACCGTCTGGATTATGAAGATGATGCATTTGATTTTTTAAGGGATAAGAATGAATTTACTATATCTGAGTTAAAGAAAATTCATGAAACAATTAAGAACAGAACACTTGATTTGCCAAATTTCAGAAAAACATTTTTAAGAGATTATGTTGGAACAGGAAAAGTTATTGAACTTGATAAAACTGTTGTTTCTAAAGGAAAGCCAGCGAAACTTTATAAAATGACGGAAGGTGCTGATAAGAAATGAGTCAAATTACAGGGTTTTATGGTGGAAAATTCATGCCACTTCACAAAGGACATTTGTATTGTATAGATGTGTCTGCAAGGCAGTGTGATAAGGTTGTAATTATAATGTTCATAAATGGGGATGAGGAACTGGAAATTCTTAAGACACATGATGAAGAAGAATTAACAGTAGAGTACCGTATTAAACAGCTTGAAAAAGTTTGTAAGCTGTATGATAATGTTTCATTTTATATAATAGATGATACATTTTGCCGTAATGATAAAGGAGAAAATATCTGGGATATGGAGACACCTTTAGTCAGGGAGCATGTTCCTGTTATGGATTATGTATATTCAAGTGAACCACAATATGGAGATTATTTTAAAAGGGCATATCCAGAGGCAACCCATGTGATTGTTGATGAAAAGAGAGTTCATTATCCTATTAGTGGAACAATGATAAGAGCTATGGAATTATTGGAGGAGAAGAAATTATGGATTGTATAAATATTAAAGAAAATAAAGATGATTTGAAGGCTTTTGAGAAGATTATTCAAGCATTTAAAAGTCTTAAGTGGTATGAGATAGTAATGTGTATTGTGATGTTTGCAATAGCAATTTATTATGCCATTATGCCACAGGAGGGAACTCCCAGATGGCTTGCAATTATTAACTTTGTATCAGGATTATGTGGTATTATATGTGTTTTCTTTACAGCAAAGGCAAATCGTATGAATTTCCCATTTGCAATGATAAACACAACAGTATTTATTATATATCTTGCATACTTTGGAATATGGGCTACATTCTGGTTAGAAACAGTTGTTTATTTTCCACTTAATATTATTTCGTGGATTGGCTGGTATAAACATAAGGATGATGAGGATAAGTTACTTGCAAAGTCTAAGACATTGTCTTTTCTGCAACATATAATTGTAACTGCCTCTATTATTGCACTGACAGTACTGGTACATTATACACTCTCATTTCTTGCGGGAGATACGTGGATGAAGTTTGCAGACAGATTTGGCTGGAATGTAACAGTAATGCAATGGCTGGATTCTATGATATTTGCAATTGGAATTGTGGCATCTATACTTGAACTTCTTAGATATAAGGAGCAGTATATATGGTGGATCATAACTGATGTAATTGCAGTTACCCAGTATGCACTGAAGGGAGACCCTGTTTATGTTACAAAGAAAGCTATCTATCTTGTGGAGGCATTAGTTGGTATAAGAAATTGGAGTTTACTGGCAAAGAAGAATATTTATAACGAATAGAAGGGAATATTATGGGAAGAAGCATTTAATAAAACATTTGGACAGATTGGAGATGATTACATGAAAAAGATAGATTCATTTAGAGGAGAGTATTTTTTCTTAAGTAATTTTTATATAGCGCCTGTTAAATATAATGGTTTAACATACCAGAATAACGAGGCTGCATTTCAGGCTCAGAAGTGCGTGGATAAAAAAGACTGTGAAGCTTTTACAACCATGAGCCCTGGTGATTCAAAACGTGCCGGACGCAGGGTGTCATTAAGAAAAGACTGGGAGCAGGTTAAGTATGATATTATGCTGGATATTGTGAGGGCAAAGTTTTCCCAGAATCCAGAAATAAAGGAAAAGTTAATTGCCACAGGCAATACACCATTAGAAGAGGGGAATACCTGGGGAGACCGTATATGGGGAACCGTTAACGGTAAAGGTGCTAATAATTTAGGTAAAATCTTAATGAAGGTAAGAGAGGAACTTGCGGAAAATTAATGGTTAAGGGATTTATATAATATAGAAAAAACGTAGAAAAGTAAAGGTTACTCTGCTTTTCTACGTTTATATTTTTAATTAAGAAAATCATGTATTAGTTTTTTTAATTCTACTTCCCATGCAGATTCATAAATCACCTTGACACGTCAAGTGCGGACACCCGTGACTTTAGTCATGGGAGGAGCACACTTTAAAACTAAGTCATTACCTTTCTTTTTTCTATAAGATAGCCCTGAGATGTTTCTAAAAATTTAATCTTTTTACAACTCAGGCTGCCTTTGTTTACCTTCGTTCCATCTAAAGTCCTTATATCAAAGAAACCACTTATTCTTCTTCCAAAGATGAAATACGTCTTTCCCTGATATACTACCCTGTCAAATAATCTGAAGCCTTTTACTTTATATTCAGCTTGATTACGTTTACGATATCCACCTTTTAAGATGGTATTCTTATGTATCTGTCTGTTATGACAACGTACTTTCTTTTGATAATATACTGTTCCATCAGATACTGCTTTTGGATTACCGCTAATATATCTTGCATCTATATAATGTTCTTTAGGCAAATTGTTTTCTATTCGGGTATTTTTTGTTATATATCCATAAGTATGTGATA
>JAILNW010000458.1 GCA_024691145.1 Lachnospiraceae bacterium | reverse complement strand
TCCCATGTTTTTATGTAACCAGTTACAGAAAAACCCAAAGTTTTATCTCTTTTTCCTCAGTAGGCAAAAAAGACATAAAAAGATAGCTGGAAAATATATAACATTAATCCAGCTATCTTACAAACTCTATATAATTATTCTAGTTAAACTTACTATTCCTGCTCTTCATATGCCTCTCGCTTTGTTACAACAACCTTTTCCTCATAACAAGCAAATATCTCGTCTAATTCCTTATTATCCATCTTTGGAGTTATAAGACTTACAACAGGTACAATAATAAGACTTACAATCATGGCAAGTGCTCCTGACTCAGCAGATGAAAGTACATTGCCTGCAAGCATACTTCCTACTGTAATAGCAACACCTGAAATAAAACTTGCCCATACACTTATGCCAGTTGTTCCCTTCCAGTACAATCCATACATGAAAGGTCCTAAGAATGCTCCTGCAAGTGCCCCCCATGAAATACCCATAAGGTCAGATATTGAAATAATACCGTTAGATGATAAAAGCGAAAGCAGTACTGATAAAGCAACAAACACAAATATCATTGTTCTAAGTACTAATAACTGTGCCTTTTCACTAATCTTAGGATTAATAAATCCCTTTACAAAGTCAAGTGCAATTGTTGTACTTGATGTTAATACAAGTGAAGCAAGCGTAGACATAGATGCTGATAATACAAGAACTATAACTACACCTATTATAATATCAGGAAGACCTGATAACATTGTAGGAATAACTCTGTCGAAAAATACTGTTCCATCTTCACCTACTACTTTATCTGAGAAAAGTCTTGCAAAACCACCTAAGAAATAGCATCCTCCTGCAACTACAACTGCAAAGAATGTAGATATAATAGTTCCTGTCTTAATAGACTTCTCACTCTTAATTGCATAGAACTTCTGAACCATCTGTGGAAGTCCCCATGTGCCAAGTGAAGTTAACACAATAACACTAAGAAGTGCCATAGGGTTTGGACCGAAGAATGAAGCAAATATACCATCACCATTTATAGGAAATGCTTCATTTGCCATAGGTTTTGTTTTTGATAAGCTTTCAACAGCCTTCAAAAATCCACCCTTCTGTTCAAGTGTACATCCAACAACTGCAATAATACCCGCAATCATAATGATACCCTGAATAAAGTCATTGATAGCTGTAGCTTTATAACCACCTAATATAACATAAATAGTTGTGAATATCGCCATTATTATTATACATGCAGCAAATGGAATCTTAAATGCCATTTCAAATAAATATGATAATCCATTGTATACAGATGCTGTATATGGTATCAAAAAGAAGAATGAAATAAGTGCTGCTGCCATTCTTAAATTCTTGTTCTTGTATCTCTTTTCAAAATACTCTGGCATAGTTGATGCCTTTAAATGATTAGTCATAACTCTTGTTCTTCTTCCAAGAACAATCCATGCAAGCAAACTTCCTATAGCTGCATTACCAAGACCAATCCAAGTTGAAGCAAGACCAAAATTCCATCCAAATCGTCCAGCATAACCAACAAATACTACCGCTGAAAAATAAGATGTTCCATATGCAAATGCTGTAAGCCATGGACCTACATCTCTTCCACCAAGTACGAAATCATTAACATTGTTAGTATGCTTCTTGCTGTATAATCCAACCAGTATTGTACTGATTAAAAAAAGTACAAGCAACGCCATTTTAATAACCATAAAAAATCCTCCATTCATTATCACATCTCTTTAGTGATTTATCACTTTAATTGTCTAAAGTCATGTTATCACATATGTGTTTTTTTGTCAATAACAAATTTAAAACTTTTTCTTTTGCTCCAGGCACTTGACATGGTTTTTAAAACTACTTATACTTGAATTATGATAATTATTGAGCAAGATTCAAATAATATATTTAAAGCAGATTGGAGTGTAGACCATATGTTTCAGATTATCGTTGATTCTGCCGCAAATATTCCGGCAGATTTAGTAAAAAAATTCAGAATAATTGTCAAATCATTTATCAACTATGTTGATGGCAAAGAAGTTGTTTGCTTTGACCCAGATCTCACACAAGAAGAAGAAAGAGAAAAAGGAAGAGAATACTATGATGCCATAAAGGCAGGTGCAGAAGTAAAAACAAGTCTAATTAATAGTGAAACTTTTGAAGAAATATTCAGAAATGTACTAGAAAAAGATGAAGATGTAATATATATCTCTCTTAGCAGTAACATTAGCGGAACATTTAATGCAGCACGTATAGCCTGTGAAGAAATAATGCAGAATCCTCCAAATGACAGAAAGATTTACCTCGTGGATTCTATGAATGCTTCCCTGGGGCAGGGACTTCTTGCAATATATGCAAGTGAAATGCGAGATAAAGGCATGGACGTCCAGGAAGTTTACAATGAGATAAGTTCCTATGTTCCACGAATTAATGGTGTATTTACAGTTGATGACCTTAAACATCTTACTAAAACCGGACGTTTAAGCAATCCTGCAGCATATATAGGAAATCTGCTGGGTATAAAACCTATACTTAAAGGCAATAAAGACGGATATATCGTACAGTTTAAAAAGTGCCGTGGCAGAAAGTCTTCTCTTAATGAATTAGTTGATCTTGTATGCAACAACGCAACAGACACAGAAAACCAGATTTTTGGTATAGCACATGCCAACAATTATGAAGATTCACTGTATGTAATGAATGAAATCAAAAAAAGAGTAACATTTCGTGATTATATCAATACTTCCTATGATTTCTGTACCGGAAGTCATGTAGGACCTGATACAATAGCGGTTTTCTTCCTGGCAAAAGACAGAGAACTTGAAGGAAAAGGAACAAACTAAAATCAGGGTGTATATAATATTTATTATTATATACACCCATTTTTTATTCCATAAAGAAAATTTTCACAAGTTTTTCCAAAGCATCCTGATCTTTTATACCTCCTAATTCTCTGCTGGAATGCATAGCAAGCAAAGGAATTCCAAGATCCACTGTTTTCATAGGGAGCCATGAAGATGTAATTGTTCCGAGTGTTCCTCCCCCTGTACTGTCTGCTCTGTTAACAAACTTCTGATAAGGTATATCATTATCCATACATAACTGCATTACCCCTGCAATTGCCTCTGTGTCAGTGGCATATTTCTGTGATGTATTAATTTTAAGCACTACCCCATCGTTAATCTTTACGATATTAGTAGGGTCGCTTTTTTCACTATAATTTGGATGTACTGCATGAGCCACATCTATGGATAGCATAAACCCATTCAATATGCTGTTTTCTATATCCTCATTATCCATTTTGAGGGAATTTCCAATCTTATTAATTAAAATATTTGTTAAAGACGAATCTGCCCCCTGTTTTGTTCTACTGCCTATTTCTTCATTATCGTAAAAACAAGCCACTTTTATATCATTGTCTAATATTTTATCCTTATTGCAATTTAAGGCTCCTATAAGCCCATTTAAAGCCGCTACAACGCCTGATACATTGTCGAGTCTTGGTGCAGATAAAAACTCTTCCGATATTCCTGCCCTGCAGCCCTTTTCTACATTGTATACATATAAATCAAAGTCCAGAATATCCTCGCATTTAACTGAAAGTTCCTTTGCCAATAATTCCATAAAATACTTATCTTTATTGATTTCTTCACTAATCATGCCTAATATTGGCTGTAACTGTGTTTGTGGATTAATCTCCACACCTTCATTTACCTTTCTGTTCATATGAATAGCAAGATTAGGCACCACAAGTATAGGTCGTTTAAAATCCACATATCTTCTATTAGGTTTTAAAGCATCTGAACTCTTTAGTGCCACAATACCCGCTATGGATAATGGTCTGTCAAGCCATGTATTTCTTATTAAACCTCCATATGGTTCAATATTTAATTTCATATACCCATTAGATACTGTTTCTGGATTAGGTTTAACCCTGAGACAAGGATAGTCAGTATGTGATGATACCATTTTTATACCTGTTGTTTCATCTGTCTGCAATGGCACATGGAAAGCATACAGACTTGTTCTGTATGGCATAGTATAATACTTATGTCCTTTCTTCAATTCCCACTTTTTATTAAAAACAAGTTCTTCAAAATCATTCTTTTCCAGTATCTCTGCTGCCTTCTTCACAACATGAAATGGCGAAGAAGTATTATTAATAAATTCCAGTAAATCAGTCACCTTTCTGCCTCCTTAATTGTAAATTACATTTTTATCATTACGTTCAATTTTAACTACAATAAAGGGATAAGTTTTTGCTTTAAGCACAAGTTCATTTTCCTTCGGTCCATTAAGTACAGTTTCAATGTAAATATTATCATCTGATTCACATAAATCCAGCACCTGTATAGAATATCCTCCACTATTCATTGTTCCATATCCCACTACTATATAAGTATAGTTATTATCAGAAAATGTAATATTAAAAGCTTCTCCCTTTTTATCCATAATTGTCTTTGCAAGTTCTTCAGGTATATCGGCATTTTCAACAATTGTATAATCAATAAGCTCTTTTTTCTCTTCTTTCAAATGCTTTATCTCACATCCACAACATAAAAGTATAGCTAAAAGAGTGCATAAACAAATCTTCTTCATATCTCCAAACCTTGTTTTTTTCTATGTATATGCACAAATAAGTCTTTTATGATAAAAATTGTGGAGACATTCATAAAAGAATGTCTCCAGTTATATTACATCATAGTATCAATATATTTCATAACATCATCAACGAATTTCTTTGACTTTGCATCAGCATCTTCCATAGACTCTCCTACAACTCCAAAGTAAATCTTTATCTTAGGCTCTGTACCAGAAGGTCTTACACACATCCATGCTTTATCTGATAAATCAAATAATAATACGTTAGACTTAGGAAGTCC
>JAILNW010000456.1 GCA_024691145.1 Lachnospiraceae bacterium | reverse complement strand
TCATAATTTGTGAAGGTTATATGGATCTATAAAATCATCAGCACTGATAATACCATCCAGCAGAGAAAAAAGCCTTTGTTCCTCTGCATACCATGATAGCAGCACTCTCCATATAGCCTTAATTGATTCGTCCTTATCTTTTGGTTTATACTTTTTCTCAGGTTCATAACTTTTAGTTTCTATGCCTCCGGAAGCAATTGCCAGTGCACCATAATGATTAACCACTTTTACAAAGCCAGACTGTTCAATATTATATCTTTGGCACACTGCAGTAATATAATTATTACGTTCCAGTTCCTGGGTGAACTCCAGCATCTTTTTAGCTAATTCATTATAAAACTTTGTCTTCTGCTGGATGGTATTATCAGTGCTGATGATTTTATAGATCCTGTATTTCATAAGGCTGCGGATATAATGTTTAAGCAGCATAGTGAGGGAAAAGAAGTGCTTGTTGCACAGATTATTAATGAGTTTGAGAATGTTGAGGAGCAGAATGAAGCGGCGCTTTTATTCTCTTCGAATCTTAAAGCGGTTAATAATGATGAAGATGTGACGGACTTCAGAACGATAGATGCTTCTGAAAAGGAATTATATCTTAATCAGCTTGTGAGACAGGTGAAATTGTATAGTATTGATTATAAGCTTCGCAATACAACCGATTTGGAAGTCCTAAAACAGTGCACTATGGAAAAGGCAAATATTATGAAGCTTCATATTGTATTATAATGGATATTTATTAACAATGCTCTGACATGGAGGAATTACTATGGACGAAAATGTAGTTAAATTTAAGGAAAAATTAAAGGAAATACTTGAATATGCGAAAGGTAAGAATAATGTTTTAGAGTATAATGAAGTTAAAGAATTCTTCGCTGAACTTAACCCTGATGAGGATAAACTCGAGAAAGTTATTAATTTTCTTGATAAAAACGGCGTAGATGTTATCAGCATGGAGGTTGATCTTGATGATGATGAGCCTTTGCCAGAAGACTTATTGTTTGAAGATGAAGAGATTGAAGATTATGATGATTTGTCTGTTCCAGAGGGTATCAGTACTGAGGATCCTGTAAGAATGTATCTTAAGGAAATTGGTAAGGTGCCGTTATTGTCAGCTGATGAGGAAATTGAACTTGCTGAGAGAATGCAGCATGGAGATGAGGAAGCAAAGAAAAGACTTGCTGAGGCTAACTTAAGACTGGTTGTAAGTATTGCAAAGAGATATGTAGGAAGAGGAATGCTTTTTCTTGATCTTATTCAGGAGGGTAATCTTGGTCTTATAAAGGCTGTTGACAAGTTCGATTATAAAAAAGGATTTAAGTTTTCTACTTATGCAACATGGTGGATAAGACAGGCTATAACAAGAGCTATTGCTGACCAGGCAAGAACTATTCGTATTCCGGTGCATATGGTTGAAACTATTAATAAGCTAATAAGAGTTCAAAGGCAGCTTCTTCAGGAGTTAGGAAGAGAGGCAACACCTGAGGAGATTGCAGCAGAGATGCATCTTTCAGTGGATAAGGTAAGAGAGATTCAGAAGATTTCACAGGAACCTGTTTCTCTTGAAACTCCAATTGGTGAAGAGGAAGACAGCCACCTTGGTGACTTTATACAGGATGATAATGTACCTGTACCAGCAGAGGCAGCTACATTTGTGCTTCTTAAGGAGCAGTTATATGATGTTCTAGGAACTCTTACTGAAAGAGAGCAGAAGGTTTTAAGGCTTAGATTTGGCCTTGATGATGGAAAGTCAAGAACTCTCGAGGAAGTAGGAAGAGAGTTTAAAGTAACTAGAGAAAGAATCAGACAGATTGAAGCTAAGGCACTTAGAAAGTTAAGACACCCTAGTCGAAGCAGAAAGCTGAAGGATTACCTTGAATAAAAAGTAAAGAGGTTTTGCCTATGAAAGAGACTGAGAATTATATTACTATAATGGAAGAAACTTTGACTAAGAAGCTTGAACTTTTGAAGAAAATTGAAAGAATTGCCAGGCTTCAGACTGAGGCATTTGAAGAGGGAAATGTTGATCCTGACAGAATGATGGATCAGTTAGAACAGAAGGATGTTTATCTTAGAGAACTCGATAAATTAGATGATGGTTTTGAGGTGGTTTATGGCAGAGCACATCAGGAGATGGCTGCTAATAAAGAACAGTACAGATATGAAATCATAAAGATGCAGGAGTTAATCAAAGATATTGCGTCCTATACTGTTAAACTGCAGGTTTTTGAGGAGAAAAACAGGCAGAGATTTATAAATTTGTTTAATAAAAAAAGGGAAGAAATTAAAACATTTAATTCTAATAACAAAATGGCAGCCAATTATTATAAGAATATGGCTAATGTTCATCAAAGCGGACAGTCTTATTTTGTCGACAGGAAGAAATAACATTCGGGGATAGTATTTAATTTTTAAGGAGCAAAGAATGAGTAATAAAAAGAAAATAGTTTTAAAGGGGATTATAGCGGCAGTATTATTGATTTTAATGTTTGTTGTTATAATAGTTGATAAGGTTAACAAGCGAATGAATATGATAAATCGTGAGTTTGCCACAGTTACAGTCTCGCCTGAGGATGAGGTATTTGATGATGACAGTGAGGAATTCGAAGAGGATTATCTCTGGATATTAAATACTATGACTCCGGAAGAAACAGCTGTTCCTTTGGGAAGCACCATAAGCCCTGATAAAACAAAGGCTCCTAATAAAACTTATGCACCAAAGTGGCCTGAAGATATTGAAACTTACAAGGACAGTAATGTTAATAATATTCTGTTAATAGGTGAAGATCTTAGTGAGGATGGTTCCTCAAGAAGATCTGATTCCATGATTTTAATATCTATTGATAAAAATAATAAGGCTGTAAAGCTTACATCATTTTTAAGAGATTCTTATGTGCAGATTCCCGGATACAGTGATAATAAGCTTAATAGTGCCTATGCTTTTGGCGGAGTTAATTTACTTAATAAAACCATTGAAAAGAATTTTGCTGTAAGTATTGATCATAACGTTGTTATTGATTTTAATGATTTTATGAAGATTATAGATATACTAGGCGGTGTAACAATAAATATCACTGAAAAGGAAGCAAAGTATCTAAGAGGTTACGGTCATGATGTTTATGCAGGCAGCGTGGATATGGATGGTTATACAGCACTTGATTATTCAAGAATCAGAAAGATTGATTCAGATTTCTACAGAACAGCAAGACAGAGAACTGTATTTACTACAGTATTCAATAAAGTAAAGGACAAGTCTTTAGTTGAACTTTATGATATTTCTGATGACATTTTTCCATATATTACAACGGATATGTCTAATGGCGAGATTCTCGAGTGTATAAGGTATATTAAGTCCATAAACCTTGAAGAACTTGAGACTTTCAGAGTTCCTGTTGATGGCAGTTATTCTAATGGAAGAGTAAGAAAAATGCAGGTTCTTAATATTGATTTAACTAAGAATCGTAATGCTTTAAGGGACTTTTTATATTAATATTTTACAGGAAGGTACTGGGATGAAAAAGACATCAAAAGAGCAAAAAACAGTTAAAAAGAAGAATACATGTTATTATTACTATATGGCTGATAGGGAGATTGGAGCTTCTGCCATATATGAAGTAATTAAGACAATGGATGATATAAATGAAATGACTGAATTCTGGGATGCAGCTGATGTTATAGAGATTGCTACCAACGAGAAGGATACTATTGACATTGAGAAGATTCCTTTATTTAAAGGCGAAAAGGATAAGGAATTCCTTGAAAGTAATGGAATAAAAAGCATATTTTCCATTACATGCGAGGCAGATGATGTGGCACTTTTAAAGAAGATTTTTGCTAAAGTTAAGGAAGCAAATGGCGGCAACGTCTGTTCTGATACGGAGGATTTTAAACCATTTATAGTTTAGAAGTTATTAGACCTGTGAGTGATTCACAGGTCTTTCTTATTTTCTTATAAGTATGATGAAAATGGAAGAAAGACAGTATATGCTAATCAGGATGTTGAAAATGTTGAATTAATAAATGATGTAATGACGGTAAAGAATCAGGATGGCGATGTTTATACTGTAGAAGCAGATAAAACTGAAAACTCAGAAGTTGTTAATTATATTGATAATGACATAGAAATCAAGTATAATTATAATGAGTTTGGAGATATAGAAAAGATTGAATCTAACACAGGTTTTACAGTAAATTATACATATCCTGCAGCAGATGAAGTTGTATCAGTTGAAACTACAGTTCCAACAGCAGAGGTTATAAAAGAAAAGATAGAAACAGCAGAAGTTGAGATTGTAGAAGAAACAGATGTGACTAAAGAGCCTGTTAATACAGAAGTAGCAGAGATAACAGAAAAACCAAAGGAAGATGCTAAAACTGAAGCTAACCTTTCATGGAATGGAAAACAGTTGGTTTCAGTTGTACAGGATGGTAAAAAAGTAGAATTAACTTATGATGCAAATGGAATAATTAATTGTAAGAAAGTTAATGGAAAAGATACTATATATGATATAGAGGGAAAAGACTATATAAGAGAAGTAAGAGATGGAAAAGAACTTGTATATGTATATGACTCTAAAGCTAATGTAGTAGGATTTATGTATGAAGGAAACAATTATTATTATGTAAAGAACTGTCTTGGAGATGTAATAGCAATTGTAGACAGCGATTATAAAGAACAGGAAATTTTAATTGATAATATTAAAGATGTATTTAGAACACTTAATTATCCAGAATCTTTAGTGAAAATAGATAGTAAAGTTTTTTTGGTTTGGAAGAGTATTTATATGGGAAGGATTCAAATGTAAGAACACACCATTTTTTATTATTGGGAATAATATGGAATCAGATATAGAATATTTATGTATAAAGTGTCATGGATTACCGAACATGTTGGTACGATTTGCATCAAATGAATTTGATACAAATCAATATTTAGATACTAGAATTATGTTAAAAGAGATGAAATATGAGTAATGTGAAGTTTTTGTTTTTGGTAGCATGTTATGGAGGTCATTACAAATATCAAAATTCCAATGTAGCATCAGCATTATCACAAAAAATTTCCGGAACAGTATTTTCTAGTGATGGACCAATTAGCAATGTAACCCACTATAGCGACAATCATATTTCTTTTGTATCATCATCGTATGATTTTACTGTAGATGAAAAAACTAAGAAAAGAGTAAGGATTTATAATGATATAGATTATTCTGGATGGATTATATATAAATTTGATAGAAAAAAAATCAAAGTTTTTCAATAGAATAATTGGAAATGCTGATGAGGAATGGGCGGTAGCCAAAATCATTGCTTTTGTAACAGTCAATAAGTTATACAAATAAGAAAGACGAATATAAATGTAGATAAAATATGATATCACATTAAATGCAGGAGGAATTTGATGAAAAGAAGAGTTTTAATCATAGCAATTTGTGCTTTTGTTATATGTTTTTTTGTAATGATAGGACTATACGTCAATAATAAAGAAGAAAGTGAAAATAATAAAAGCAAACATACCGATAGTCTGGAAAGTAAAAAAGAAACTATGTCAGAAATAGAAATAATTGAAAAAATACTAGGATTACAGGATTCATCCCTTGTTGTAAAAGAGTATCATAATAAAAAATTCTATGAATGTTTAACCAGGTTTAATAATAATAATGATTATAATAATGATGTGATAGAAGCAGTTGTATGTGTTAATTCAGAGGATTTTTTATTATGATACTCTTTTACAACAAGGGATGAATCCTGTAATCCTAGTATTTTTT
>JAILNW010000453.1 GCA_024691145.1 Lachnospiraceae bacterium | reverse complement strand
TATTAATACTCAAACCTCAAAATAGTTATCGTCAGATTCAATTCCAATATTGACTATTGACTTTTGTCCATCTGACTTTTAACATATATATAGTATTATACATAAGAAAGTAGGTAATTTAGTGAACAATAATTTGATTTTGAACAATAACAGTTTTTATGATAAATTTGATTTTGGCAGTAAAGTACTTATCCTTGTTCCCCATGAAGATGACGAAATTAACATTGCCAACGACCTTCCATTTGTGCTTTTATCAAAAGGAATTGAGGTTTTTATTGCATTTTCAAGTAATGGAGATTTTTTTAAAAACGTCCCTGCTAAAACAAGAATAACAGAAGCACTTAAGGTTGCTGATTATTATGGTCTGGATAAAAAACACGTAATATTTTTAGGCTATGCAGACCGTTATGATCCAATTGACAAACATCTCTACAATTATAATGACAATGAACAGGTTGCCTCACATATAGGAAATACCCACACATATGGCATAGATTCAAAACCTGAATACCATTTTTCAAAATACAAAGAGCACGCAGCTTATACAAAGTATAACTTTACTAGTGATATCTATGATTTAATATCCGAAATAAAAGCTGATACCATATTTTGTATTGATTTTGATACTCACCCTGACCATATAGCACTTACTCTTACCTTTGATCATGTTATTGGAAGACTTTTAAAAGAAACTCCTTACAGACCACTTATTCTTAGTGGATTTGCTTATGAAACCTGTTTTTATGGTGACAGGGATTACACCACACTCAATATAAATTCATGTAAAAAACCGGTTTCTGCAAATCAGGATCCATATCTTAATGAAAACTCAGTATTTCCTTCATATGACTGGAGTTATAGAATGCGGTTCCCCGTTCTTACAGAAACCATACCTGCCAACATATTTGACAGTATCATTTATAAAGCATTAAAATTACACCATTCACAATTTGATGCCAGAAGTTTCGCAGGACGTATTATAAATGGAGATAAGGTCTACTTTATTAAAAGAACAGATTCTCTTCTTTATAATGCTGATATTACTGTATCTTCTGGTAACGCTTCATATCTCACAGATTTTGTTCGTGCAGACAGTGATAATATTACTGAATTTGAACAAGTATCTTCAAGAGAAATGCTTGATAAATGTGTATGGCATCCTGATGAAAAGGATAAAAATCCAACCATTACATGTACATTTTCTAAAGAGGAAACTATTAACTGTATTGCACTTTATGAACGTAGTATCAATAAATCTGTTATTAATAAAATTTCTATTTTCACAGAAGATACATTAATTATGACTTACACCATTACAAAGCATGATGGCAGTCCCGAATATATTCATCTTCCTGATGAAATTAAGTGTAAATCTGTAAAATTAACTATTGATGATTACAGCTGTATGGGCAATAATGTTTCATATATTGGAATTAGTCAACTTGAAGTCTTTAACAATTATAATATATTTAAAAAACCTGCATTTCTTAAGATTACACATAATGATGACTTTGTTTATGATTACAAATTACTTGAGGATTCATCAAATAATCCAGTAACATTTGGCATATATGTACCACCTTTCTGTAACATAGATAATTCTTTTCCTTATATAGTTACATGTGATGCCAGCTTTACACTAAATCACGATAATACATTCTCAGTTTATGGTGATTTTAAACAATGCACAGTTACAGTAAGTTTGAAAGATGATCCTGCTATTTATGACAAAATTACCATAACGCGAATAAGTTCACTTAAGTACCTTGGCATTAAGTTAAAATGGCTATCAGAAAAATATTTATGGTTCAAGTTCAGAATATATGATAAGATACGAGTACTAAAGTCTCGTTAAATGCACTAGTATAGAGATTTTACAAACTCTATACTAGAAAATTAGAGAGACAATCTTTTGTATAAGATGTCTCTCTAATTTTTTATGCGTTCTTTTTAATTATCTCATTTCTTCCTGGTCCATTAGATACAAGTGTAATAGGTACTTCTATCTCTTTTTCTATGAACTCTATATAGTCTCTGCAGGCCTTTGGAAGTTCACTATATTCTTTAATTCCTCTTATATCTGTCTTCCAGCCCGGAAGTGTCTCATAAACTGGTTTAGCCTTTGCAAGTTTTACAGTTGTTGGGAAGTCCTTAGTTACTTCTCCATCAATCTCATATCCAACGCAAATCTTAAGTTCATCAAGATATCCTAAAACATCAAGTACTGTAAGGGCAACTTCTGTTGCTCCCTGCATTCTGCAGCCATATCTTGTTGCAACAGCATCAAACCATCCCATACGTCTAGGTCTTCCTGTTGTAGCACCATACTCTCCTGCGTCTCCGCCTCTTTTTCTAAGTTCTTCAGCTTCCTCACCAAAAATCTCACTTACGAACTCTCCTGCACCAACTGCACTTGAATATGCTTTAACTACTGTTACTACGTCTTTAATCTCATAAGCAGGAATACCAGCTCCAATTGCACCGTATGATGCAAGTGTTGAAGATGATGTAACCATAGGATAAATACCAAAATCAGGATCCTTAAGTGCTCCTAACTGTCCCTCAAGAAGTATATTCTTACCTTCTTTAATAGCATCTCTTAAAAATACTGATACATCACCAACATAAGGCTTAATCATGTCTCTATATTCTATAAGAGTATTGAACAGCTCTGCCTCATCTATGGCAGGCTTATGATAAAGATGTTCTAATATAACATTCTTCTGCTCACATACTCTGTGAATCTTTTCTTTTAATACGTCTTCATCAAATAATTCAGAAACCTGGAATCCAATCTTTGCATATTTGTCGGAATAAAACGGTGCTATTCCTGACTTTGTTGAACCAAATGACTTTCCTCCAAGTCTTTCTTCCTCATATTGATCAAATAATATATGATAAGGCATAAGTAACTGAGCTCTGTCTGATACCATAATCTTTGGAGCTGGAACTCCCTTAGATGTAATATCCTTAATCTCATTCAAAAGATATGGTATATTAAGTGCAACACCATTACCTATTACACTTGTTGTATGAGAATAGAATACTCCCGATGGCAGAAGATGTAATGCAAACTTTCCATAATCATTAATTATAGTATGACCTGCGTTACTACCTCCCTGGAATCTTACAATAATATCAGCCTCCTGGCTTAACATATCAGTAATCTTACCTTTTCCTTCGTCGCCCCAGTTAGCACCTACAATCGCTTTAACCATTACTTTATATCCTCCTTTAATATTCATTGCTAAAACAAGCACCTTTAACATTATACTATTAATAGCGAAATAAGTAAATAAAAAAATAAATATTTTTTTATTTACCTCTTTATTTATTCTAAATTTCGTTTTATAATTAACTTAGGTATGTGTGCCTATATTTTCAGATGAGGAGGGATTTATTGGAAAATTTAAAAAACATATTTAAAAAAATTTATATGCATATTTTTATTTTTTTGAAAAGATTATCAAAACTTTCCATAAAGCCTTTTTCATTTATTTGCAGAAATCTGGTAAAGCTTTTTGATAAGATGGCAATTGATCATGTAACAGCATTCTCAAGTGAGGCAGCATTATTTACCATTATTTCTTTTTTCCCATTTGTAATGCTATTTTTGACATTGCTTAACTATACACCTCTTAATCCTGATTTCATTATGAGATTAATTAATGACTCTCTTCCTACAGAGATAACCAATTTCATTGAAACCATTATTAATGAGATTTTTAAACCTTCGGCTACGTTGCTTTCAATAAGTGCCATTGCAGCACTCTGGTCAGCATCAAAGGGATTTTTATCAATATTTAGAGGTTTTAATGTAATATATAAAACTGGTGAGACGAGAAACTACCTTATTATCAGGGTTATTTCAATACTATATACTTTAGGATTTGCAGTATTACTTATGCTGACACTTATTTTCCTCGTGTTTGGTAACTACATTTACCGACTTATTATAAGCCATTTTCCTTTTATAAAGGATCTTGCCCTATTAATCATAAGTATACGAGCTACTGTGCTTTTATTTTTGCTTTTTGTGTTCTTCCTTATTATGTATATAGTTATACCTAACAGAAAGACTACTTTGCTTAATGAACTTCCTGGTGCACTTATTTCAAGTTCAGGCTGGATTCTTTTCTCATATGCATATGCATATTATATTGATAACCTTACAAACTTTACTTATATGTACGGAAGCCTTACAGCCATTGTATTACTTCTTATATGGATGTATTCCTGTATGTATATACTTCTTCTCGGTGCCGAGATTAATGCAATCTTTGGATTAAAGATTGCAAACAGAATCAAAAAAGACACAAAGAAGGTAACAAAGCCTAAAGTGCTATTTAAACTAGCAAAAAGATCAGTAAAAAGACATATATAAAAGCAGAGGTTCAGACACGCCTCTGCTTTTTCTTATTCCTGTTCAGTTATATATTTTACAGTTAAATCCTGCATCTCCTCATTGGTTATATTAAGTTTGCCATCACCCTTCTGGCTGCCATAATTAGCAAATCCGGCATGATTGCCACCCTCTATAATGTGCTCTGTACTGTTTTCAGGGAGATTTTTTTTATTTTTCTCATATCTGTCCATATTTAATACTTTATCTTCACTGCCGTGCACAAATAAATATTCCATGTCAGATGGTATTTTTTTTGTAGAATATGCAGCAAGAGTAATAATTCCTTTTACATTATCAGGATTGTTAATTCCATAATAACATGCCACAGCTCCCCCTAAAGAATGTCCTGCAATATAATAGTTATCATATTCGTAATTGTCTATTATATCATCAGCTTTATTCATTCCAAAAAATGCCATATTAAACGGCATCTTTATTAAAAAACAATCTTTGCCATTCTCAGCAATTTTAAACATAAGCCTTGCATATGCTGTATATTCTACCTTCGCCCCAGGATAAAATATTATTGCAATATCTTCTCCCGGACCATCAAAAAAGTAGCCCTCATTAACTTTACTTACATCTACAGTATCTGTAGATTGTAAATATTCTTTACAGCTTTCATCTGCTGAATAATTGCCCGTAAGTAAATATATAAATATTCCTGCTGTAAGCACCAATACGGTAAGCCCAGTACCAATTAAAATCTTTTTCTTCATTACTTATAACCCCTCTTTTTATTCTCCTCTTTCTAAAAAATTACTACAAATTACTATTTAATGAATATGTTGGATGTTCCGATAATTCTTTCAGCACTTTTCTTCTCTTCTTAGTTATTACATAATCAGTAACTATAGCTGCTATTATAATTATATAAACTTTATACCATCCTAAAACAAGTGATTTTACAACATTATCTATTCCTAACATACGTTCATCCTGGCCATCATTGAAATATACAAAATGATTCTTTGTATAAAACTTTTTACCATCAATTTCTGCACTCTTTTTAGGGGTATCAACTTTTTTTATATCAAGCTTGTCTGCATCTTTTATTTCCCCGGTTTTTTTTTCTAATACATACACATTATTATTATTAATTACAAGACCTTCATAATATGTACTATATGATAAGTCAGTTGTAAAATTTTTTCCTGTTTCATAACTGTATATTTCATCATTATCCCCTCTTCTGACAAATTCATATATTGGGTTTCCGTCATGATCAAATACTAAACACTCTCTGCTTTTTTCTTTTAAATATTCTATATACATATTGCCATCATACATATAATAGTTACATTCCAGACCCTTTACCTCATAATTTTTCTTAAAGTTACCTTCTTTGTCATAACACTCTATAGATGACAGAAAGGATAATACGCTATATTTCTTTACATAAACCATATCCCCCTGGACAATAAACTCACCATCAGAGAATAAAGCAGTCTGATAATCTTTAATTTTTATTCCGTTATGTAATAACATACATGCCACCAGAAAAATTAACATAACAACAGACAGCGTTTCATGCATTGTATTATACTTAACATACCCATGTACATTGTCCAATTGGCACATTAATTTGTAATTGTATTCTTCTGCCCACTTAGCAAGCTTTTCCTCATCAAGTTTATCATTATATTCAAACTTTAATAATTCATCACCAAAGCTTATATAATTTACAGAATTAGAACAATATATCCTCTTTATTTTTTCAAGTTCCACATACTTTTCATGAAAATGATTTTTAAGGCATATCTTATCATCCAAAAACCACAATATATACATAGCAAATCCCCCTGCAAAAACTATTTTTATTAATTTCATTATACATTGACTTTTATATATAAATCA
>JAILNW010000450.1 GCA_024691145.1 Lachnospiraceae bacterium | reverse complement strand
ACATCAGGAGTTATGATTGCAGCATCCGTATGGTCCCTTTTGCTGCCTGCAATAGACATGTCTGAAAACTACAGATATAAGTTTATGCCTGCATCTGTAGGATTTATGCTGGGAATACTATTCTTTATAGCAATAGATTATCTAATATCCAACTTACATATGAATAATTCTATAAACACTTCTATGAACACTTCAGAAATATATATAACCGAATCAACATTAAAAAAGTCTATGGTAATATTAGCAGTTACATTACACAACATACCAGAAGGAATGGCAGTTGGAGTTACATTTGCTGCAGCTCTTTCAGATAACTCATATCCTATGATGATATCAGCTTTAACACTATCTTTAGGAATTGCAATACAGAATTTTCCCGAAGGTGCTATTATATCACTGCCACTAAAATCCGAAGGAAAAACAAAACTAAATGCTTTTTCACTAGGTGTTTTATCCGGAGTAGTTGAACCTATATTTGGCTTTCTGACAATACTATTAACAAGTATAATAAAATCTCTTCTGCCATATCTTCTAGGCTTTGCAGCTGGAGCAATGATATACGTTGTTGTTCATGAACTGATACCAGATTCAGTTAGTAAGGATAATAAAGACTATAAAGATATATCTACTATAGGCTTAGCTATAGGTTTTATTATTATGATGATACTTGATGTTTCCCTTGGTTAACTATATTGTATTATAGCCTATTATATACTTAACCGTGACAGGCACCAATGTGGTCAACTTAAGGCTGAAAGCTAGATAAATACTGGCTTTCAAGCCTTTTTTTGTTTAAAAAAATCAAAAAATTTCAAAAATTTTATAAAAAATACTTGACATAACACTCCAAAAATGTGGCCGCTTCGCGGCCCTTTAATTATAAAGGAGTATCCCGTCGCCGCGGGATATGAAATCACATTTTTGGAGGTATTACTATGAAAAAAACTGAAATATGCAAAAAAATCATCAGTTTAATCACAAGCTACATTAATTCACCCGATTGTCTTGAGGCACATCGAGTTCATAAACACTTTACCAGAAAGCGTAAGATTTCATTCAAACAAGTTGTTATTTATCTTCTTTATTCTTCAAAGGCTTCTATGTTTCAGAATCTTGCAACTATTCTTGATGACTTTGTGAAGAATCGTTTCCTAGAGTGTCAAAGCAAGCTGTATCAAAGGCTAGAACAGGCATCCTTCCATCGTTGTTTCAAGAATTCTTTAATCTGTCAGTTGATATTTTTTTTTTTTAATATTGGCAAAAGGAAAACATGGCACGATAAGCATGTCTTTGCTATAGATGGCTCTAAGCTCCAGTTACCTAATTCTAAATCTAACTTTGAAGAATTTAGCGAGATGTTCAGTGCTCACAATCACGACAGAAAGTTCTCCATGGCGCTTGCTTCAATGGTTTATGATGTTCTTGAGGATTATATTGTACATGCTTCTATTAATCCTTATCTTACATCCGAAAGGCAAGCTGCTGTTAATCATCTAAAAACTATTGAGAATCTTGGGATTTACGACAATTCCGTTATAGTTTTTGATCGTGGTTATTATTCGGAATGGCTCTTCCGATATTGCGTTTCACATTCTCATCCCTGTGTAATGAGGCTCAAAGAAAAAATCAATATTTCAAAAGCTTCACACGGTGATACTATAACAATTCTTCCTGGCAATGCCAAGGAAAGAACAGAGGATATTCGTATACGTGTTATAGATGTTCCTTTAGAAAGTGGTGAAACAGAATATCTTGCTACTAATATATTTGATGATGACTACACTGCTAAAATGTTCAAAGATTTATATTTCTTGCGCTGGAGTGTCGAGTCAAAATACTATGAACTGAAATACCGTGTAAATCTCGAAGAGTTTAACGGTGCCACAAGCAATTCCATTAAGCAAGAGTTGTTCATCAACATGCTCATATCAAATCTTTCTGCTTTGATAAAAAATGACGCTGATGAAACTATTGATAAAACTGCAAACTCTACAAACAAATATAGATACCAAGCTAACCGTACTTTTATCATTGGGCGTATTAAAAGAGTATTCCCAAGAATTCTTGCGGGTGTATGTATGCTATCATCAGTTGATAGAATAATTGATGAAGCATTAAAACGAAAGTCGCAAATTCAACCTGGGCGAAAACAAAAACGTCCACGTATAGAAAGAAAGAGTAAACACTTTAGGCATAATAAAGTAACCGTATAATAACAATGTTATTATAACAGGATTTTCAAATTTTTTAAACCTGCTTTTTTAAGAGGTTTATTAAGTGCACTCTTTTTTATAAGTTCGCAGGTAAATTCTATTCCTGCATTATGATTCTCTGGTATAGGCACTTGACAAATATGTATTATGGAAGGTATATTTATCTTAAGTTGACGCTATTTTTACCACATTGGTAACAGGGAACCAATGTGTTCAATTTTTTTTCTAATTAAATTTACATTATTCTTCAAAATTATCTGAATTCTTGATAGATAATTATTTAAATGATTAGCTAATACGTTATTAGTCATTTTTTT
>JAILNW010000444.1 GCA_024691145.1 Lachnospiraceae bacterium | reverse complement strand
TAATGTATCAAATAATGTCTCTATCTCTTCTTTTTCATTTTTAATCTGCTTAAGTAAAGAATAAAACATTATTATATCTAAATGAAAAAGAAGAGATAGAGACATTATTTGATACATTAGGATATTTAGACAGTATGCTGTCAGCTGCATCATACAGAAAATATCTTGATTTTTATTGCAAACCTGATATTGATACTACATCAAAAAAGCCATTTTTAAATGTAACTGAGATATATCATCCATTTATAAAGAATCCTGTATGCAATTCGTTAAGTACAGATAAACCAGTATTAATTACAGGTTCCAATGCTTCTGGAAAGTCTACATTTATCAAGACACTTGCAATTAATGCTATACTTTCTCAGACTATATATACATGTTTATGTGAAAGATACAGTTCCTCAAGACTTAAGGTATATTCGTCTATGTCTTTAAGGGATAATCTGTTTAGTCAGGATAGTTACTACATGGCTGAGATTAAATCATTAAAGCGAATTGTAGATGCTGATAAGGATGATATACCAGTTATATGTTTTGTTGATGAGGTTTTAAGAGGAACTAATACATTAGAAAGAGTTGCAGCTTCTGCACAGATTTTAGACAACCTTGGAAAGCAGAATACACTTTGTTTTGCAGCAACACATGATATTGAATTAACTAATATTTTAAAGAAAACTTATGCTTGTTATCATTTTGAAGAAAATGTTATAGATGACGATGTTGTATTTGATTATAAACTTAAGGAAGGACCTTCTAATACGAGAAATGCAATTAAGTTATTAAGTGTAATCGGATACGATAAGAATATTATTAAAAAAGCTGAAGATATGACTGTTAAATTTATCAATGATGGCATATGGGATGTAATTTGACTTTAAAGAACATGGAGGAATTGTATTGTATGAAGAAGAAGTATCGTCTGATAACCAGAAGTGATTTTGATGGACTTGTTTGTGCAATGATTTTAAAAGAATTAGGAATGATTTCAGATATAAAGTTTGTTCATCCTAAAGATATGCAGGATGGGCTTATACCAGTAAATGATAATGATATATCTACTAATCTGCCTTATGTTGAGGGTATTCATCTTGCCTTTGATCATCATGTAAGTGAGATTTCGCGTTTACATGTGCTTAAGGATAATTATATTATTGATGTTAATGCTCCAAGTGCAGCAAGAGTTGTATATAATTATTATAATGGAAAGGTTAATGCCCCAAGAATAAGCGAGGAATTATTAGCTGCTGTTGATAAATCAGATTCTGCTCAGTTTACTCTTGACGAGATTCTGAATCCAAAGGGCTGGGTTTTGCTTAATTATATAATGGATGCAAGAACCGGACTTGGAAGATTTAGAAATTTCAGAATTTCCAACTATCAGCTGATGATGGAATTAATTGATTATTGTTTAGAGCATTCAGTTGATGAGATATTAAAGCTTCCTGATGTAAAGGAAAGAGTAGATCTCTATTTTTCACATACAGAGAAGTTTAAAGAACAATTAATGAGAATTCATAAGATTGATGGAGACGTTGTTATTCTTCCATTAAAGGAAGAAGAGATTATATATACAGGAAACAGATTCATGGTATATGCCATGTTTCCTGAAGCAAAGATATCTGTACATGTTATGTGGGGATTCAGAAAGCAGAATACGGCAATTACTATAGGAAAATCCATTTTAAACCGTACTTCTGATATAAGTATAGGTGATATCTGCCTTGAATATGGTGGCGGTGGACACAGAAATGCAGGCACATGCCAGATTGATAATGATATGGCTCAGGATGTGCTTAATGAGATTGTTGATAAGTTAAATCAGCGAATTTAATTAAGGAGATATTATGTTAGTTGAGATTTATACAGATGGTTCCGCAAGGGGCAATCCTGATGGACCCGGAGGATACGGAACAGTTCTCATTTATATAGATACAAAGGGTGTGGAACATAGAAAAGAAATATCTGCAGGATATAAAAAAACAACAAATAACAGAATGGAGCTTATGGCTGCTATTGTGGGGCTTGAAGCTCTTAATAAATCCTGCGATGTAAATTTATATTCAGATTCACAATATGTTGTAAAAGCATTTAATGATAACTGGATAGATGGCTGGATTAAAAGAGGCTGGAAAACAAGTGGTAAAAGCGATGTAAAGAATGTGGACCTTTGGAAACGTCTTATTAAGGCAAAGGAGAAGCATAATGTAAAGTTTATATGGGTAAAGGGACATGCAGGCCATGAACTGAATGAAAGATGTGATAAACTTGCTACCATGGCAGCTGATGGAGATTATAACGAATTATTAGATGACATTATTATAGAAGATATTTGAGAGTTTTAGAAAAGAGGTATTATTTTGGAAGATATAATGAGTAAACTGACTCCGATGATGAAGCAATATATGGAAACTAAGAATCAGTACAAAGACTGTATATTATTTTATAGATTAGGGGATTTTTATGAGATGTTTTTTGAAGATGCAATTACGACTTCAAAAGTTCTTGAAATAACTCTTACAGGCAAATCCTGTGGTCTTGAGGAAAGAGCTCCTATGTGTGGTATACCATATCATGCTGTAGATGGATATCTTAACAAATTAATTGAAAATGGATATAAAGTTGCAATATGTGAACAGGTTGAGGATCCAAAACTTGCTAAAGGTCTTGTTAAAAGAGAGGTAACAAGAATTGTAACACCTGGAACCAATATTGATTTGCAGCAGCTTGATGAAACTAAGAATAATTACCTGATGTGTATTATTTATGATAAAGAAATGTATGGAGTTTCTATTATAGATATAACAACAGGTGAATTTTTAGTTACGGAGCTTGATGAAACAAGAAAGGTTTATGATGAGATTAATAAGTTTAATCCCACTGAAATTATATGTAACAGCCAGCTTTTTGAGTCAGACATTGATATATCTGATTTAAAGGAAAGATTAAATATTACTATATCACAGTTAGAAGCATGGCATTGTAAGGAAGATAATTGTATATCAAAGTTAAAGGAACATTTTAAAGTCTTAAGCCTTAATGGATTAGGATTAGAGAATATGAAGACGGGAATAATTAGTGCAGGAGCAATGATGTCTTTCCTTTACGATACACAAAAGAATTCACTTGCTCATATTATTAATATTACACCTTATGTTGCTGCAAAATATATGTTACTTGACTCTTCAACAAGAAGAAATCTGGAACTTGTGGAGACATTAAGAGAGAAGCAAAAGAGAGGTACGCTTTTATGGGTTCTTGATAAAACAAAAACAGCCATGGGAGCAAGACTTCTTAGAAAATATATAGAACAGCCATTACTTGACAGAAATGAAATTAATGATAGATTAGACGCAATAAGCGAAATTAATAATAATATAATTAACAGAGAAGAGTTAAGAGAATATCTTAATCCTGTTTATGATTTTGAAAGACTGATAAGTAAGGTAAGTTATCAAAGCATAAATCCAAGAGATATGATAGCACTTAAATCTTCTCTTCAAATGCTGCCACATATAAAGTGTCTGCTGGCTGATTTTAATACGTCACTTCTTAAGAAGATCGAAGGAAATATTGATAAGCTTGAAGATCTTTCAGGTCTTATTGAAGCAGCAATAATAGATGATCCTCCTATTGCCACAAAGGAAGGCGGAATCATTAAAGATGGTTATAATGAAGATGTAGATAAACTTAGACATGCAAAGACTGACGGTAAAAAATGGCTTGCTGATATAGAGGCAAAGGAAAAAGAAAATACAGGTATAAAAAATCTCAGAGTAAAGTATAATAAGGTATTTGGATACTATCTTGAGGTTACTAACAGTTATAAAGACCTTGTACCAGATACATGGACAAGAAAGCAGACTTTATCCAATGCAGAAAGATATATAACTCCAGAGCTTAAAGAACTTGAGGATATTATATTAGGAGCAGAAGAGAAGATTATAAATCTTGAATATGCACTATTTTCTGAAGTAAGAGAACAGATAGCATCACAGATTTCAAGAATACTTACAACGGCAAAGGCTGTTGCTGAACTTGATGTATTCTGTTCATTGGCACTTGTTGCAGAGCATAATAACTATGTAAGACCTAATATTAATACAGAAGGCATAATTAACATAGAAGATGGAAGACATCCTGTTGTTGAGAAAATGATTAATCATGATATGTTTGTTGCCAATAATACATATCTTGATAATAGCGATAACAGAGTATCAATTATAACAGGTCCTAATATGGCAGGAAAGTCTACTTATATGAGACAGACTGCGTTAATTACATTAATGGCGCAGATTGGCTCTTTCGTTCCTGCAAGCAAAGCGGATATATGTATTGTAGACAGAATATTTACAAGGGTAGGAGCTTCTGATGACCTTGCCTCCGGACAGAGTACATTTATGGTTGAAATGACAGAAGTAGCTAATATTTTAAGAAATGCCACAAAAAACAGTCTTTTAATACTTGATGAAATCGGAAGAGGAACAAGTACTTTTGACGGATTAGGAATAGCCTGGGCTGTTGTTGAATATATTAGTAATACAGGGGTTTTGGGAGCAAAAACATTATTTGCAACTCATTATCATGAACTTACTGAACTTGAAGGAAAGATAAAGGGCGTAAATAATTACTGTATTGCTGTTAAGGAAGTTGGAGAAGATATAGTATTTTTAAGAAAAATCATCAGAGGCGGTGCAGATAAAAGTTATGGTATTCAGGTTGCAAGACTTGCAGGAGTACCAGACAATGTATTAAAGAGAGCCAGAAGTATCGTTAATGAATTAACAAATAATGATATACTTAATAAGGTTAAAGAAATGGATGTTTACAGCAGTTTTGACAAGGCAGCAGAGGGTAAAAAGGAATATACTGTATCTGAGCCAGTTAAAATTGAAGATAATAATTCAAAGTATTTTGTTGTTATAGAAGATTTAAAGAATCTTAATCTTAATAAGCTTTCTCCGCTGGAGGCAATTAATATACTATATGAATATCAGGAGAAGATTGCTGATAAGTAAATTACTGGAGGTATTTAAGTGGCTAAGATTATACAGTTAGACCAGAATACAATTAATAAAATTGCAGCAGGAGAGGTTGTTGAAAGACCTTCTTCTGTTGTTAAGGAACTAGTAGAAAATGCCATTGATGCCAAGTCAAGCGCAATTACTATAGAGATTAAGGATGGGGGAACATCCCTTATCAGAATAACGGATAATGGAAGCGGCATATCTTATGATGATTTGCAAATGGCCTTTAAAAGCCATGCTACCAGCAAGATAAAAGATGTTGATGACCTTTTTACTATAGAAAGCCTTGGTTTTAGAGGTGAGGCTTTATCAAGTATAGCAGCTATTTCTCAGGTTGAGCTTATTACCAAGGTAAGAAATGCTCTAATGGGACACAGATATGTTATTGAAGGCGGAGAAGAAAAGAGCATTGAGGAGATAGGCTGCCCGGAAGGAACAACATTTTTAGTAAAAAACATATTTTACAATACTCCTGTTAGAAGAAAGTTTTTAAAAACAAACCAGACAGAAGCAGGATATGTATATGAAATAGCAGAACATCTTGCAATTTCACATCCGGATATATCATTTAAGTTTATTAATAATGGTCAGGTAAAATTACATACTTCAGGCAATGGTAATTTAAAGGACCTTATTTATAATATATATGGACGAGATATAGCAGGCAATGTAATAGAGGTACAGAAAAATACAGATAAAATAAGCATTAGCGGTTTTATAGGAAAGCCTATTGTATCAAGAAGCAATAGAAATTATGAGAATTATTATATTAATGGCAGATATGTTAAAAGCAGTATAATTTATAAGGCAATAGAGGAAGCATACAGTCCATATACAATGGTTAACAAGTTTCCATTTGTCTCTTTGTACATACATATTAACAGTGAACTTGTGGATATTAATGTACATCCTACTAAAATGGAAATAAGATTTAGCGAACCTAATACAGTATATCAGGCGATTTTTATGTGTTTAAGGGAAGCACTTGAAGGTGGAAGCATAATTCCTAAGATAGAACTTGAAAAGAAGACTGATAAAGAAAAGGTTATAAAAAAGGCAGCTGAGCCATTTGAAGTAAAAAGGAAAAATAATGAGAATATTATAAGACCTGATACTATAAAAGAGGTTAAAAAAGCTGTTAATCCTTTTAAATTAACCAGCATTATTGATGAAGATGATAAAAATGATATTCTTAAAGAAGAAACAAAAGCAGAAGTTAAAGAGACAGAAAAAGTAAAAGAAGAGATAAAGAAAGAAGATAAAGAACCTGAGAATTTAAAAGAAGATAAGCCGGTTGTTACAGAAGATATTGTAACGGAAGAGATAAAGGATGAGGCAGAATCTGAGGCTGAAGAAATTAAAGAGGAAATAGCTGAAACTGAAGATGCTAAAGAAACAGATAAAGCAGTTATAACTGATGTTGTAAAAGAAGAGGTTAAGCCAGTTCAACAGTCATTCTTTGATGAAAACAGCATTGAACATAAGGTAGAAAACAAGCTTAGAATTGTTGGACAGGTTTTCAGAACATACTGGATTTTTGAGATGGATAATGAGATGTTTATTATTGACCAGCATGCAGCCCATGAAAAAGTAATGTATGAGAAGATAATGAAAAGACTTCAGAATGAAACCTTTAATTCACAAATGGTTGCACCGCCTATTATTGTAACACTTAATCCTAAGGAAGAGGTTATTTTATCAAATAATATGGAGGTATTTAATAAATTAGGTTTTGAAATATCTTCATTTGGAGGCAATGACTATTCAATTAGTGCTGTGCCACAGGATATGCTTGGAATTGCTGATAAAGATTTATTTCTTGAATTGCTGGATATGCTGACAGAAAATGATGCAAAGAAAAATCCTGATATTGTTCTTGAAAAAACAGCTTCTATGGCATGTAAGGCAGCAGTAAAGGGAAATAATAAGTTATCATTTGCAGAGGCTGAAAGCCTTATTAAAGAGATGATGCAACTTGAGAATCCATTTAATTGTCCACATGGAAGACCTACTACAATATCTCTTACAAAGAATGAACTTGAAAAGAAGTTCAAAAGACAGGTATAAAAGAGGAGTTATAATGAAGAAACCATTAATAATAATAGCTGGACCTACAGCAGTTGGTAAAACAGGAATATCCATTAAACTTGCAAAAGAACTTAATGGTGAGATTATTTCTGCTGATTCCATGCAGGTTTATAAAGGAATGGATATTGGAACAGCTAAGATTAAACCTGAAGAAATGCAGGGAATAAAACATTATATGATTGATGAATATGAACCAGATTTTGATTTTAATGTTGTTATATTTAAAAATAAAGTAAAGGGCTACATTGATGAAATACATAGTAAAGGGAAAATCCCTATACTTGTTGGAGGAACTGGCTTTTATATTCAGTCAGTATTATATGATATTGATTTTAGTGAAAATAGTGATAACACTGCTATAAGAGAAAAACTGACAAAACTGGCAGAGGAAAAGGGTAATAAGTATCTTCATGATTATTTATTTACTATAGATGAGGAGTCTGCAAAGGCTATTCATCCTAATAATACAAAAAGAGTTATAAGAGCAATCGAATACTATGAACTTACAGGGGAGAAGATTTCTGAACATAATGAGGAACAAAGGAAAAATGAAGCATATTATGATGCCAGATTTTTTGTATTAAATGATAAGAGAGAACGACTTTATGAAAATATTGATAAAAGAATCGATATTATGCTGGATGAAGGTCTTATTGATGAAGTAAAAACACTATATAAAAAGGGTTACAATAAAGATTATGTTTCAATGCAGGGACTTGGATACAAGGAAATTATAGACTATTTAGAAGGAAGATGTACTCTGGAAGAGGCAGTATACATACTGAAAAGAGATACAAGACATTTTGCAAAGAGGCAGTTAACATGGTTCAGACGTGAAAAGGATATTATTTACGTTAACAAATGGGAATTTTCATATAATGAGGATAAAATATTAGATTATATGATGTCGAATATAAATTTTTAGTTGGAGGTTAGAAATGATACACGAGATATATAACAAAATGGGGATAGATAATAAAGTTATTGATTTTTGTAATGATATCGAGAAAAATTTAAAAGAAAGATTTAACGATATAGACACAATTGCAGAGTATAATCAGCTTAAAGTAATTAAGGCAATGCAGGACAATAAGGTTAGTGATGCGTGTTTTGCAGCCACAACAGGTTATGGCTACAATGACATGGGAAGAGATACACTTGAGGATGTATATGCTTCTATTTTTCATTGTGAGGCGGCTCTTGTAAGACCACAGCTTACTTGTGGAACTCATGCCCTTACAATTGCTTTATCTGGCAATTTACGACCAGGTGATGAGCTTTTATCTCCTGTTGGAAAACCATATGATACCCTTGAAAGTGTTATCGGTATAAGACCTGCAAATGGTTCTTTGGCTGAATATGGTGTTTCCTACAGACAGGTTGATTTGCTTTCTGATGGTTCTTTTGATTATGAAGGTATAAAAAGAGCCATAAATGAGAAAACAAAGCTTGTTACAATCCAAAGATCAAAGGGCTATGCAACAAGACCTACATTATCAGTAGAGAAGATAGGAGAGTTAATAGCATTTATTAAGAATATAAAGCCAGATGTTATATGTATGGTAGACAATTGCTATGGTGAGTTTGTTGAAACAATCGAGCCTTCTGATGTGGGAGCAGATATGTGTGTTGGTTCTTTAATCAAGAATCCTGGTGGAGGACTTGCTCCAATTGGAGGATATATTGTGGGAACAAAACAATGTGTTGAAAATGCTGCCTGCAGACTTACATGCCCTGGACTTGCAAAGGAAGTTGGAGCTACCCTTGGTATTAATCAGTCCTTATATCAGGGCTTATTCTTATCACCTGTAGTTGTGGCAGGAGCCTTAAAGGGAGCAATATTTGCTGCAAATATTTATGAAAAACTTGGATATAAAGTGGTTCCTGACAGTACTGAACCAAGGTATGATATAATACAGTCTGTTGTTCTTAGAAGTCCTGAGGCAATTATTGAATTTTGCAAGGGAATTCAGAAGGCTGCACCAGTTGACAGTTTTGTAACTCCTGAACCATGGGCTATGCCTGGCTATGATAGTGATGTTATAATGGCAGCAGGTGCATTTGTACAGGGGTCATCAATAGAGTTAAGTGCAGATGCTCCTATAAAAGAGCCTTATGCAGTATATTTCCAGGGAGGACTTACATGGTATCATTCAAAGCTTGGAATTATTAATTCATTGCAACATTTAGTTAATGCAGGGATTGTAACTTTTTAAAAGTTTTTTAAACTAATAGTATACAAATTATGGTTTATGTGATAGAATATTAAACGGTAACTAATTTGTTATCAGTTGGGATTGACATTGCGAGGGATAGGATAGGAGAATATTTTGAATAATTTAACAATTAAGGACTTGCCAGTTTCGGAAAGACCATATGAAAAGGTTGAGAATTATGGCGCAGAGTTTTTGTCAGATGCAGAGTTACTTGCGGTTATATTAAGAAGTGGTACGAAAAGTAAGAAGTCTATTGATTTGGCACATGATATTTTAAGACTTAATGATAATAATGAAGGTCTTTTGATACTTTATAATGCAACTTTAGAAGAGTTATGCCAGATAGATGGAGTTGGAAGAGTTAAGGCGATACAGCTTTTGTGTGTTGCGGAGCTTTCAAAAAGGATGTCTCAAAAAACCAGAAGTAATGGCATATATTTTAATAGCGCAGATGATGTTGCTAATCATTATATGCAGAGAATGAGACACTTGGAAACGGAAGAAGTAATTTTACTTTTACTTAATTCAAAATATAAACTGTTAAAAGAGATAAAATTATCAAAGGGTACTGTTAATGCCTCTCTAGCATCACCAAGAGAGGTGTTTATTTATGCATTAAGACATCAGGCTGTGCAGATTGTTTTATTACATAATCATCCAAGTGGGAATCCAGTACCAAGTAAAGATGATATAAATCTTACTTTAAGAATGGCACAAAGTGGCAAGTTACTTGGAGTAAAGGTTGTGGATCATATAATTATTGGTGATAACGTTTATGTGAGCATGGCCAATGAAAAGATTATAGATTAAGTTTCTTTTTAGGGACATATATATGGAGGCAGTTATGACAGGGAAAGTTTACGGTATAGACCTTGGAACTAATAATATTAAAATATATAAAAAAGGTAAAGGCATAGTATTAGATGAAAAGAACATGATTGCAATAAAGAACGAGAAAGATGTAATCGCCATAGGTGATGAGGCTTTTGAGATGTTTGAAAAGGCACCAGATGATGTGGTAGTAACATTTCCATTAAGAAATGGTGTAATTGCAGATATGGAATATATGAGAACATTATTCAGAAATTTTATATATAGAATTAATAAAGGAAATAAGTTTCAGTCATCGAAATTTGTTGTTGCTGTCCCTACGGATATTACAGAAGTAGAAAAGAGAGCTTTTTTTAATGATCTTATAGATAACAATATACCTAAAGTAAAGGATATTTACATGGTTGACAAGCCTGTAGCAGCTGTACTTGGCGCGGATCTTGATGTAACCAATGCAAGTGGTGTTATGATGGTTGATATAGGTGCTTCAACTACTGAAATTGCGGTTCTTTCTTTAGGAGGTATTGTTATTAGCAAGTTGCTTCCTATTGGTGGCGATACTTTGGATGAAGCCATTGTCGCAACTATGAAGAAAAACTGCAAATTAGTAGTTGGCAAAAAGACTGCTGAACGACTTAAGATAGAACTTGGATGTGCATATCCTAATAATGATAGTGAGCTGAAGATTTTTGGACGTAATGTGGTAACTGGATTGCCACAGGATGTACTAGTTAAGTCTCCGCTTGTTAATGGTGCCATAAGAGAACATCTGGATGCAATTGTCGAAGCTATTAAAGGAATTCTTGAAAGAACTCCACCTGAGATTGCAGCAGATATAATTGATAATGGTATATGGTTATGTGGAGGTTCATCAAAGATAAAAAGATTTGGTGAATTGATATCAGAAGAGACAGAACTTACAGTTAATATATGTGATAAACCATCTATGGCTGTAATAAGAGGACTTGGAAGAATAATAGAAGAACCAGCTTTAAGCCAGCTGGCATTTAATGTATTCAGATAAGAAGGTTGAAGATATGAATAAGCGAAATAAGTTTACTATGGATCCTAAGAATATAGCAATTTTATGTGGTATATTCTGTTTGATTATGATAGTTGTATCATTTAAATTTGAAAAGCAGGTTTCACCTATAAAAACAACAGTAGGAGCAGTTTTTACTCCTATGCAGAATGGAATTAACTATATTGGAACTAATGTTACAAAAAGAATAACTACTATTCATAGTATAAAAACATTGATGAAGGAGAATAGTGAACTTAAGGAAGAACTTAAAAAAGTTAAAGGTGAAAACAGATTACTTCTTCAGCAAAAGGATGAACTTGACAGTTTGAGAAAATTATATGACATTGAAGGAAAGTATGAGGAACTTCCTAAGGTTGCTGCAAGAATAATAAGTAAAGACCCTACAAACTGGTACAGTACATTTACTATCGATAAGGGGTCTAAAGATGGAATTAAAGTAGATATGAATGTTATAGCTAATGATGGACTTGTTGGAATAGTTTCTGAAGTTGGATATAATTATTCAAAAATCAGAACAATTATTGATGATAAGAGTAATGTAACATCAGTTTTTTTAAAGTCAACTGAGATATGTAATGTATCAGGAAATCTTAAGTCCATGAAGGATGGAAAGATTGATGTTGAATCTATAAGCATGGATGTGGATGTAAGTGAAGGAGAAGCATTGTATACTTCTTATGAAAGTCCAAAGTTCCAGCCAGGAATACTTATTGGATATGTAAGTGACATTAAAGAGGATTCAAACGGCCTTACAAAGTCAGCAAAACTTACACCAGTTATAAATTTTGAAGAATTAGATACAGTACTTGTTATAACATCAGTAAAGACAATATTTGAAGAAGAAGAGTAATATAATAATCTGACTATATTGACGAAAGGAGAAAAAGTTCAAGGTGAAAAAAACATTAGCTACAGTTATTATAGTTTTAATAGCATATTTATTACAGACAACTCTGATACAGGGTATTGCCCTGGGTGGAGTTATGCCTAATCTTATATTATTAGTAACAGCTTATGTTGGATATATTAACGGAAGAGTTAGTGGTACAATAACTGGTATGGTTTTTGGTTTTT
>JAILNW010000443.1 GCA_024691145.1 Lachnospiraceae bacterium | reverse complement strand
TGTATAAAATTGACAAATGTATTTTTTTTAAATATAATATTTTCTAGGAATATGATTTTTAGAAAGGTAAAAGTTAAATGGATAATAAAAAACTTCCAATTAGTATACAAAGCTTTGAAAAAATTATAAAAAATAATTGTATTTATGTTGATAAGACAGATTATATATTTAATCTTGTTCATGATGTGTCACAGTTTTTTTTGAGCAGACCAAGAAGATTTGGAAAAAGCCTGCTTCTTTCAACACTTCGTGCTTATTGGGAAGGCAGAAAAGAACTGTTTACTGGATTAAAGATAGAAAAGTTAGAAGAAAACAATCCAGATGCCTGGCAGCAATATCCTGTATTTTATTTTGACTTTAACGGAAAGAATTATAAAACTCAAAATGCATTGGAGGAGATGTTAGCTTCTCATCTTTGTGGATGGGAAGAGGAATATGAAATTGATGGAAATTATAAATCCATTGAAGAACGTTTTCAGAACCTGTTAATAAAGGCTTCAAAGAAAGCTAAGAAAGGCTGTGTAGTTCTTGTTGATGAATATGATAAACCATTACTTGATGTAATAGATGATAAAGATATGCAGGAACATAATAAAGCTGTATTTAGGGGATTTTTCAGTAATTTGAAAAAGTGTGATGATTATTTGCAATTTGTATTTATTGCAGGTGTTACAAAGTTTCATAAGGTCAGTATATTTAGTGATTTAAATCAGCTTAATGACATTTCGCTAAATAAAGATTATGCTGGTATTTGTGGCATAACAGAACAGGAACTGGAGAAGTTTTTTGAGAAAGAGATTTCTATTCTTGCAAGTGAGCAGGATTTATCTATGGATGAATGTAAAAGAAAATTAAAAGTAACTTATGATGGATACAGATTTCATCCAATGGCAGAAGGCGTTTATAATCCATACAGTCTTTTAATGACTTTTTACATGAGGGAATTTAAAAAATACTGGTTTGAGACAGGAACTCCAACATTTCTTGTGGATGCAATAAGAAGCAACAATTTTGATGTAAGGAGATTTTCTAATAAGACAATATATGCTACAGACAGTGCATTACAGGATTATAGTGGAGATACATTATCTCTGACATCATTACTTTACCAGTCAGGATATCTTACTATTGCTGATTATAATAAGAGACTAAGCAGATATACTTTGTGTTTCCCAAATGAGGAAGTTAAGTATGGTCTGTTAAACAGTATGATGCCCTCATATGTTCATGGTGCAACAGAAGCAAATGGTTTGGACATATTTACATTGGAAGATTATGCAGAGAATGGAAATCTTGAAGGCATAAGAAATCTGCTTACAGCTCTGTTTGCAAGAATTACCTACACAACTAAAGAAGTGGTATTTGAACATTATTTTCAGTCGATTATTTATATTGTATTCACATTGCTTGGAGAGTATGCTCTTTGTGAAATGCATACATTCAATGGAAGAATAGATTGCAAAGTTGAAACTGGTAATTTTATTTATCTTTTTGAATTTAAAAGAGACGATAGTGCCGAAAGTGCGTTAAAACAAATTGAAGACAATGATTATGAACTTCCATTTGTAGCTGACAGCAGAAAGGTTTATAAGATAGGCGTATCTTTTGACTCAAAGAAGAGGATATTGGCAGAGTGGAAAGTTGCTGAATAAAATGCAATAAAAAGGTACCACAAATCAATTCTTATTATCAATGATTTGTGGTACATTTTATATTAATTATTACTGCTAGAGCACTTCGCAGCATCTATTGCTATTGCAACCATGAGAGCGTTAAGCTCATCTGCATCATTGTTAACATTAATTACATAGGTATCACCTAAATGCAAAAGTTCCTTTGATATACTTGCAACGATGCTGCCATCTCTTGTGATATCATAATCCCATTCAAAAAGGTCACCTTCAACGTGCCAGTTTTTAAAGGATACATCAAACTTCGGAAATAATAGGGAAAATCTTTTTTTAATATTGCCCTTTAGCACCCCGTTTACATATACATAAAATTCAGGAAATATCCTGAAAATCTTTTCTTCTATAACACCAACTTCCCTATTAGTAGCTTTTTCATAAACCCTTATTCTATGGCCAAGTGTAAAAAAATCAGCCTTAACAAAATACTTTGCTTCCCCTAAACTATCGTAAACATCATATGTATCTGTCCAAGAAAAAACTCTTTGCTTGATAAGTAACGAACTCATAAAAAGTACCTCCCATTTGTGATATAATATAATTGTAACATGAAAAAAATGCATGTAAATATTATTCTGCATTTTCTAATGAAATTCTAATTTCCTGTGAAGAAAGTGTGAAATGTTTATGTAGTGTTTGTGAAGTGTATTGTAAAGTTGATAAATTTAAAATATAATGAAAAAAGAGCGAAAAATTAGAAGTGTATTAATGTATTTTTTTGGAGGATTTTTTGGAGGATTTTTATGAAAAAGTTAATAATGATGGGAACATTTGCAGCATTAACTTTGACTATGGCAGGCTGTCAAAGTACTGAGAAAGAAAAAGAAAATAAGGAAGTAAAGTACGAATATGTACTTGATTATTCTGCACAGAACAATTCATGTTTCCAAAATAGAATTGAAGGTGCATATATAATTGATGGTAAAAAAAGTTACATATTTCCTAATGATTATTCCAAAGATGTTGATTCTTCAATATATGAATTTGATGATGAAAAGGATGAATTTATTTTTAGCAGAGATATATTGGAAAATAAGGATTTTAAGGAATACAAGCTAAACAATACTATAAATGATAAAGAGAATGAGCGTTTGATTTTGTATACTGAGAAAGATTCAGAAGAATATTTACTTGTTTACGACATTTATACAGGGGAAACAAAGTCTGTTTGCAATATTAGTAAGAGTGGTTTTACAGAAGAAAAAAAAGAAACGTATGCTGCTAATAAAAATACAATTATAATTCGTGGTGAAAAGCAGGCTTTAATCTGTAGCGTAGACAAATGTGAAGCAAAGTTTATTAACTTAAGTGATTATTTAGATTCAGAGGGAGAATTCAGATATGCAATAATCGAAAAAATAGATGTTACAGGGGATAACGTGGATCTTTATTTAACGAATGGAAGAGAATTTTCTTTATATAGAGTAGATGTTTCAAAGAAGGAAGTAGTATTTACAAAAAGTATAGAATATGACGTTAGTCATTCTATGTTATGCTACGATGATTATATTTATGTGAATGAAGATGGAAAGTATTATATTATAGACAAGGAAACGCTGGAAAATAAGATAGAATTAAAGGGATTTCAAGGTGAGTATATTACTTTAGTGGATATTATTTTTCATGGGGATTTCTTA
>JAILNW010000440.1 GCA_024691145.1 Lachnospiraceae bacterium | reverse complement strand
TCATCATTATTATTATACTTATAATAAGGAGTTGATATAATAATGTCTGAAGAATTTAACTTATCCGATTTTGACACATATAAGGAAGATAATTGTCGAGAAGTAAAAAAAGCAGAAGGCGGTCTTCCTCTCGCATTATGGGAAACTTACTCTTCTTTTGCAAACTCTAATGGTGGCGTTATTATCCTCGGAGTTGGTGAACGAAGTGACGGAAGCTGGTATACCACTGGATTAAAGAATGCCAGCAAACTTAAAAAGAATTTTTGGAATACAATTCATGATACAAAAAAAGTTAGTATTAATCTATTATCAGATAATAATGTTAAGACATACAATTTTAATGGTGATACTATTCTTGTAATTACTGTACCTCCTGCCAAAAGAGAACAAAAGCCTGTTTATATTAACAATGACTTATTTGGTGGCTCATACAGAAGAGACTGGGATGGCGATTATCATTGTTCAAAAGCAGAAGTTAAAGCAATGCTTAGGGATGCAACAGAAGATTCCTGTGATATGAAAATTGTTAAACAATTTAATCTTTCTGTTATTAATCATGAGTCATTGGAAAGTTATCGCAATTTTCACAGAAATTATAAACCAGAACATGTTTTTCATAGATTGTCAAATGAAGAATATCTTCTTAAAATAGGTGCAGCTGCTTATGATGAGAATGGTACAGTTCGTCCTACAATTGCAGGACTCTTAATGTTTGGAGAAGAATATAATATTGTCCGAGAATTTCCTGAATACTTTCTTGACTATAGGGAACTTGTGGATCCCACAACACGTTGGACTGACCGTGTACAGTCAAGTTCAGGTGAATGGACTGGCAATATTCAAGACTTCTTCTTCAGAGTAAACAGCAAAATATCTCAAAGAATAAAAACTCCATTTAAACTTAATGGAATAACAAGAATTGGAGATACTAATGTTCATAAAGCAATACGAGAAGCTTTGGTTAACTGCCTTGTTAATGCAGATTATTACTTGCCTCAAGGTATCATTATTAAGAATGAATATGATTCTTTAATAATTCAGAACCCTGGTAATATAAGACCTGGTAAAAAGCAAATGTTACGAGGCGGTATATCTGATCCTCGTAATAAAACACTTATGAAGATGTTCAACTTAATAGGTATTGGTGAACGTGCCGGAAGCGGTATTCCTGATATTTATCAAACTTGGGAAGATGAAGGCTGGGTTTCTCCTATAGTTGAAGAAAGTTTCCATCCCGATAGAACAACATTGACATTAAAATTTGCAAATAAGCAGTCAGATAAAACAAGCGAAGTTGAAAAGCAAGCGAAGCTGACAAGCGAAGATAAACATCAACAAAAGCCTATAATTACTGACTCAGTTCAAAATAATCCAACAAAACAAGCGAAGACAACAAGCGAAGATAACAAGCGAAGACAGCAAGCGAAGATTTCTACTAGTAATAATAAATTGACAACTGCAAGCGATAAACATTCTCTAATACGAGAATATCTCTCAAAAAATGGTTCCTCAAAACCACGAGATATTGCTGAATATATCGGGCTTAGTATGTCTCGTACCAGAGTGTTATTATCTGAAATGCCTGATGTTACATCTGAGGGTTCAACTACTGCAAGAAAATACAAATTATCAAAAAAGAAACAATAACACAAGGCTATGTAATCCCCATCGGACTACATAGCTTTTTCTTATCCTACCATATCCAGTTGCTTATTCCGCACAGCAGTGCAATAACCACCACCAGTTTAATAGTCTTCCAAAATTTCCCCTGAACATTTCTCTTAACCCTTTCTCTGGTCATTACAACCTGTTGTTTTTTGCTATTCTGGCCAATAACAAGCAATTTATTAATATCAAACATAACATTCATTGCAGTATTACATCCTGTACATTTTTTATGCTCATCTGCATTTACTGTTTTACAGGCACACATCCAGTATCCCTTATATTTCTTTGGCAGGCAGACGGCATCCACCATAGTCTTACTTGAAAAAAGCTCCCTAACCTCTTTTTCTTCATCATTATTTTCTAACAAGTCAGCATTAAACTTTAGGATATTACCTGTTTTATATTCAAAAACCGTTCCACCATAATATGAAATCATTTTTTCAGTTAATTCCATACGGACTATGGATTTATCAGGAAGATCCACAATATACATACGCTCTGCATTTGCCTCTATGCATATTCCATCTATCTTAAATTCGAAAATATCATTACCTTCAACAGATATCTGACGATTAAAGCCATCATAAGCCTTTGCAGAAAATATTATGCTTTCCACTGTACCAAATCCCAGATTCTGAATAGTTATAGACGCACTTCCTGTATGATTACTAGGTATATCAACTCTTACATTTCCTAAACGCTTATTTAAGTCTACTTCCACTGCTGCTTGCTTCATATTATCCTGTACCTCTTTCTCTAATATTTTCTATTACTTTCCCTTTATAATGTAATTATAAAGGAATATGTGTACCATTAATGGTACAGGTAAATGTTTTTCAGACTTTTTTCAAAAATTATGTTGAATTTTATAAAAATTTATAGAAAAAAACAGGTACACCTAAAAGTATACCTGTTTTCCGTAATTATTTTAATTCTTCCTTTATCTCTTCAAGTGATTTTGTGCCATACAAGAACTTGCTGTCACCTAAATTTTCAAGCACCGGAAAATCTTTAAGTGCTTTATCATAATCTTCTTTGCTTATCTTGTGATCATCTAAATAATATCCTCCGTAACTATCTAACTCTTCCTTTACCTTCTTAGATAATTCTTCATATTCAGGATCATTTGGATCAAGATCTGCTCCCTTCTCTGTTGCAATAAAAGTATCAAATGTAAATCTGTCATTTAATATTGATGTTACTTCACTCATAATAAGTCCTGCCATATCAGCATTACAATTCGCAATTACTCCCTTTTTCTCATAATAGTCATATCCTGCATTTCCACCTGCACCATATCCCCATTGTTCCACCGGATAATAAACCTCTCCATTATCATATATATAAAGGCTTACCCAAAAACCTTCATGGCCCAGTACCAAATCCGGAATATCATCATCATTGAAATATATAAGGTCATACTTTATTTCCTCTTCTGGATACTCTTTTTCAGTTTCATCAATAACCTTAAGATATGCTTCTTTATAATCATCATTCTCTGGCTCTTCTAAATCATTTTGTTCTTCTTTAGTATCTTTCTCTGTAACTGGTTTGTTATCCTTTTGTTCAGTATTTAAAACCTTATCCCAAACAACAAATCCTGCTGCTCCAATCACCACAACTGCTAAAATAATAAGTACAATCTTTTTTCCCATAGGAAACGCTCCTTTCAAAATACATTTAACTATTTAAATTTTACTACTTATTATCCCTCCAGGCAACAAACCTATTATTTATTTATACTTTTTATAAATATTTTATAATTTAATTCTAATTATTTCTTATATACC
>JAILNW010000439.1 GCA_024691145.1 Lachnospiraceae bacterium | reverse complement strand
GGCAATAGCAGCATTAAGCGTATTCGTAAAAGGAAAGGATACATCCCTTATAGAACCTTTTACTTCCTTGTTATCAGGAAATCCTTTTTATCATATGTGGTATATGTACACACTTATTGTTGTTTATATTTTTATTCCTGTTATAATTATGGTGAAGAATGAAATTGGTGAAAAGAACTTTGCAAAGGCATCATGGATTTTTTTAATTGTTTCTTGTATAAGCGGCTGGACCAGTTCATTCGCAATTGAATGGAGTATATCAAAGGCTGTCTGCTACATAGGTTTTATTCTTACTGGCTACCAGTTAAGGAGAATTCTTATGGACAGAAAAAATAATATACTTGGAATTGTCTGTATATTTACTGGTATATGTCTTTTACTAATACTTTCTTATATACAGTACACTCATAGCATACGAGGTATATCAGAAGCAGCGGAAACCTATTCTATAACAGGAAACTTTAATCCTTTGGTTGTTTTAGCTTCGCTAAGTATTTTTGCCGGCTTTTCTATGATGAATATTCAGACAGAAAAATTTAACTCTTTATCAGCAAAAACATTTTATATTTATCTTATACATGCTGCAATATGGGATACTTTGGCCCGTATTATAACAAAGCTTGATGAAAAAGGCATTGCCTGTACAATTATTATTCCATGCGGCATAATAATTACATTTATCGCAACATATATATGCACCATATTGTATATGAAAATAGAAAAATTATTTCAAAAAGCATAACACATAATTTACGGTCTGGAACTTAAAATTCCAGACCGCTTTTTGTTGCATACTTTACTATCCTATTTTTCTACACGCCTAATATATTCTGCCCTTGATATGCCATTATACTTTGTAACAAAATCGTCTATTGTGCAATTCTCTGGCAAACCTAAAAATTTCATAACGTGATTATATTGGTCTAGATTTTCAGGTACCAATAAATCATATTGTATATTTTCATATTTCTTTTCTAGTATTTCATCATATGTTTTACCACAGCAAGCTGTTGAAATTCCAAGTCTGGTGCCACCATGGCTATAATTATTATCCTTCATCATATGCTGTATATCCTCTGGAACTCTTTCCCAAGGTATCTCTATTGAAGAAAATCCCCACTCAATAGACAGCACCTTTTGTAATTTTATATGTGCAGGCAGTTTATCACGCTTTCCCTCCATTATTTCCCGTAAGCATCTTTCATACTCTTCATTATAAGCAGTGGTTTTTGTAATATGTAAAATAAACTGTATATCATCCGGTTCTAGTGACTTATGTGCAACAATTTTATAGGTTCCCCATATTATCTCATTATCTTCACAAACCTGTGGTGACAACAGCCTTTTATCTTTTAATTCATCTATAGTTACATTTTTATCCTTTGTAACAAAATCATACATCCTTATTATAATCGGTTGTCCCATCAGGCCATGAAAACTATGAAATTCAGGAAAATCTGGCCACTTTTCAATTTCCCTTGTTTTTCCTATGATAATACCATACACATAATTATTTCTGTCTATCTGACATCGAAATATATCACCAGCTCCAAACTTAACTGTCTGATGTTCAATTTTATTTATTTCATCAAGCTGTTCAAAATAATTATCAGGACATGTTTCTATATAATATTTCATAAACTCTTGAAAATCTTCATTTGTCTTTATATTACTAATACGATCTTCTTCTCCTATAGATATTTCCTGATTATTTCTTGGTTTACCCGCATATATACGGCATTGATTGCGAAATATCTCTATAAAAAATTCAAAACCAAAAGGTGTAATGGACATAACATTCGAAGCAGTTAATGTTTTCTCCTTACCTTTTTCAGTTAATGGCAAAAGCACTGTTTTATTCTCTGTATTAAGATATGTATCATATTCACCATATTTTATTAAATAATATGTACTTTCTTCCCCTACTCTATATTCCTCATGTATTACTTTAACAACAACATTTCCTCTAAAAAATATAACCGTACGCCTATATGCATTATGAATAACACTATAAAACGTTTGTTTTTCCCACTGTGCATTTATTGGCTCAAGAGCAAAATATTTTCTCTGCTGGTCTGAAAGGATAACGAAAAAATCCTTATCTGTAAAGAATAATTCAGCTTTTGATTTCTTTTTCTTTATTAAAGGCTTATCATTAGTATTATCTTTAGACATTTTTTCCTCCATATTATTCTGATTTAAGTGTTATCTCAAGTATCTCTGGTCTGTTAAATATTCTTATTGGTATTATGCTGTTTCCAAGTCCTCTGCTTATATACATTGTTGTACCATTGCTTTCATGCACACCTGACGTATACTTAGGAAGGAATCCCTGATCAGGAGCAACAAATGCAATATTGGTACGAGGTATTCTAAATTGTCCACCATGTGCATGTCCGCATAAAACAATATCAACATCTGTACTTGCATAATCTTCAAAATACTGTGGCTCATGTGCAAGAAGAATGTTAAGTGTTTCTTTTTTTGATGTATTACCTGCTAATGCATATTCAATATTTCCAGTACTGTTATCTAATACTCTATCATCTACACCAAATACAAATAGAGAATCATTAATAAGTACAGGTTTATCATCTCCAACAGCTGAACCATATAAATCATCAAATACTTTTACTCCTGCAAATTCAAGCTCTGAAAGAATATTCCCATCATTTAATGCCACCTCATGATTTCCAGTAACATAATATACAGGTGCTATCTTTACAAGCTTCTTTGCAAGTTCTATACAGCTTTCATAATTAGGGCTATCCACAAAATCTCCAGGAATCATAATAGCATCAGGATTACATCCCTTCACTTTTTCTATTAACTTTTTGTTATCCTTTCCAAACTCCTTCTTATGTAAATCCGAAACAACAACCATCTTAAATCCATCATTTTCTTCAGTAACTTTATTACTCTTGTACACATAGTTTGTTACAACCAGGCTGTTATCCTGCCAGTAGAGAAATAAAGCCAGTACAAAAAGTATAATAACTGTTATAAATTTTTTTCTGTGTTTTTTAAAAAAGCTTTCTTTTGTATATGTCTGTACCATAACTATAACCTCCACATTCTAACTACTATACTTTAAGTCTATCACATAATAAGCAGTTGAACAATTAACCTGCTATAAAAGATTTATAAAAATTCCATAAAACAGATATTTAAAAAGAATCTAAGATAACTTCCGTGTCATCTCAGATTCTTTTTAATGTTTACTGCATTATTCTGATTCCATCATATCCCCATATGATGCTAGTTGAGAGTTGATATCTTCACAAATAGCCATATATTCATCCTCAGATATCTTTCCGTCTACATAATCATCAAGTGCCTTAACACGCTTGTTATTAAGTTCCACATAAAATGAAGTCTCATTACAGGCTTTTGTTAATTCACTTTCTGTTACAGAATTAACATCCTCATTCTTCTGAGGACTAATTCCCATGGCACTAAAGCATAGCAAAGCTGCCATAATCAGGGAAATAGCTGTAAGCATTAATTTTGTAACTAGCCTCATTAATATCCTCTCTTCCCATATATTAAACTACTATCGATCTGATTCCCCAACCAAATCGACTTTTATATTATAGTTTTAAATTTTAGAGAAGTCAAGGATTTTTTTATATACAATCCATCCCTATATTTTCCTACATCATCCTTTGTTCTTAATTACCTTACTCATATACTTCCTCTCTGTAAAATACAACACTACACTAGTGAAGCGAAGTGTAGTGTTATATTAAAATGTTCATGTTTCTACTTTTAATAATTCTTTATTATAACA
>JAILNW010000437.1 GCA_024691145.1 Lachnospiraceae bacterium | reverse complement strand
AAAGAACTGTTTTCGAATATTGAAGTACGGACCACATACGGTTCATATACCAAAGCGAGCAGGCGAAAACTGGGACAGCTGCCTAAAACACATGCGAATGATGCTTATGCAATGGGGGATTTTCATCCATCGCATCGTCATACCGAAGTCCATATTGTAAAACGAAGAAGAAATAACAGAGTTCTCTCTAAATTCTACGATGCTAAATATATTGATATTCGTGACGGGGAAATCAGAAAGGGTTCAAAACTCGGATGCAACCGTACCAACAGACGGGAACCACGAAACAATCCTAAAAATAATAGGATTTATCACGGTCAGAAAGTTTCGAAAGGAAGAGTTTCTGTCCGTAAGAAACGTTATACGATACAATCTGGCGACAGAGTAACATACAAAGGAAAGCAGTATACTGCTCAGGGAACAGTTAGCAATGGTGCAAGTATCATTCTTCAAACTGCAAAACAATCATCAACAGGCAAAGCTGTTACCTGTTCACCAAACAAAATAACCAAAGTTATACATTGTGGAGGCTGGATACTTGCAAAGGAAAAATAACCTTCAATTCACAATAGAATAGCATGTGGAACAGATTATGCAATAATGAGAGGATTGGGTGCATATAGCAATAATAGTTGCTGGTGGTGGTTAAAAGATCTTAGAACAAAAGGTGACAATGCATGGTGTATTGACCATGCAGGAACGATTTCTCGTTGCATTAATTATGTAGATGATTATGATATAGGGGTACGACCGATAATCAAAATATTTGAAGAATAGCAAGCTCGTAACTTTTTTTCAATGATTCATCTGAATTTTTTACTTATAATGTATATAAAGTAAAGGCACATACAGCAATATAATTAACGCATGGTTAAAATACGTGCCTTGTATATTACATGAAATGAGGAATATGAATGAATCAAATTGAAATGTTATACAAGAAATTTGTGCATTATTTATTTAATAATTACGATGTTGTTCAAATTGGGTTTGATGGTGAAGACTATGATTTTAAGGAAATGTTTGAGGATAAAATAATTAATAAATTTACGTCGGAATATAAGACATGTTTTGAAATTAGAGAATATTTTTTGAGATTTGAATCATTTACTGATTTGTTTTATACATTGTGGCTTGGAAGTGTTAAGTTTATAAAAAATGAAAAAGTTGTAAATATTTTTAGTGGATATCCTGAACAAATGGAACCTGTAAAAATATATTATAATGAAATTGATGACAGCATCAAAGAAATCATTGAAAAATACACTTCAACTCAATATTAGATATTTTTTTTCAAAAAGTACTTGCAATATTTGCTAGTTTCTGTTAAAATAATTGATGTTGTAGTGTAAAACTAAGGAGGTGCTATATATGGCAAAGTGTGCAATTTGTGAGAAAGCTGCTCATTTCGGTAACGCAGTAAGTCATTCACATAGAAGAAGTAACAAGATGTGGAAGTCTAACATTAAGTCTGTTAGAGTTAATGTTAATGGTAATTCTAAGAAGATGTATGTATGTACTTCATGTCTTAAGTCAGGCTTAGTAGAAAGAGCTTAATTTTATAGCAGATGTTTACTATTAGCTGATTATTCCCAGTTAGATTATTAGTCTGACTGGGATTTTTTATTTCAAAACCAATTATCTGCAGCTTTTTTTGTTACACACGTTGCATAATTTCTTTATTAGGCAGAACTTAATCCTTGATTTTGTATCTCTAGACGAAACAAGGTGATATCCACAAAGCATAAGGATAATAATAATCAGCACTTTAACAAAAGTGCTTTCTATAAAACATGAGATAATAAGTCCAATTCCTATAAAGAACATCATAAAACCTGTTAATTTTCTCATATAACCAGCTTCTTTATTACGTTGTCTTATTATAATATATGTGAGAAAAAGGCACCTGTTCTTAATTGTAATTCATTAAATATTTATAAAATTTTACTTAAAGTCTTTTAATTTATTGAAAAATAGAGTATAATTAAAAAGTGTATGTGAATTGTTTATCACATCTATGATTATGCATTGATATAATTCTAAACATCAAATAAATAAGCTGGAGGTTGAAATATGAAAGACGTTATAAGTAATGAACTTGGTGAGATAATTATTGAGAATGAAGTAATTGCAAAGTATGCCGGTTCTGCAGCCGTAGAGTGCTTTGGCGTAGTTGGTATGGCATCTGTTAATGTAAAAGATGGTATCGTTAAATTGTTAAAAAGGGATAATATAACACATGGTGTTAATGTATTATTAAAGGATGATAAATTAAGAATTGATTTGCACATTATTGTTGCATATGGTGTAAGCATTTCTGCCGTTGCTGATAATCTTATAAGCAATGTAAGATATAAGGTTGAAGAATTTACAGGCATGGAGATAGATAAGATTAACGTTATAGTCGAGGGAGTAAGAATAACTGATTAATAAGGTAAGTTAAAGGAGGAAATAACATTGATTATCAATACGATAGATGCAACAATGCTTCAAAAGTGTTTTTTGGCAGGTGCTAAAAGTATAGAGGCAAAGAAAGAATATATTAATGAATTGAACGTATTCCCAGTACCAGATGGTGATACAGGAACTAATATGTGCCTTACTATTATGTCTGCTTCTAACGAAGTAAGCGCGTTAGTAAATCCAACAATGGCTGAGGTTTGTAAGGCAATTTCTTCAGGCTCATTAAGAGGTGCAAGAGGTAACTCCGGAGTTATCCTTTCACAGTTATTCAGAGGATTTACAAAAGAGATTAAAACACATGATGAGATTGATGTATCGCTTTTATCTAACGCTTTTTATAAGGCTGTTGAGACAGCTTATAAGGCTGTTATGAAACCAAAAGAGGGAACAATCTTAACAGTTGCTAAGGGTGGTGCTGAACGTGCCATGCAGCTTGTTGGTGAAACTGATAACATTGTTGAATTCAGTGAAAAGGTCCTTGATTATATGAATGAAGTTCTTCAGAGAACTCCAGATATGCTTCCAGTTCTTAAAGAAGCAGGCGTTGTTGATTCAGGCGGACAGGGACTTTTAGAGATACTTACTGGATGCTATAATTGCTTAATTGGTAAAGAGATAGTTGAATTACCTGAAGTAGAAGAGCAGAAAGTATTATATGCTTATAAAGCAGAATTTATTATAAATGTCAATGATGACTTTATTCTTAAAGACAAGATTGATTATAAACAGTATTTAGAGAGTATAGGCGAAGTTAATGCTTATGATATGCAGGGAAGTGTTGTTAATGTATCAATTAACACTAATGACCCTGGTCTTGCAATCACTAAAGCAATTTCATATGGTACTATAGATAAAGTTGCAATTAATATCAATGAAGGTTCTGCAAAGCCTGCTGCATCAGCAGCTGAAAAGCCAAAGGCAAGTGAACCTGCAAAACAGTTTGGATTTATTTCTGTTTCAATTGGTGAAGGAATTAATAATATATTCAAAGACCTTGGAGTTGACTATATTATTGAAGGCGGTCAGACAATGAATCCAAGTACAGAAGATATGCTTAATGCAATTGAAAATGTTAATGCTGAGAATATATTCATACTTCCTAACAATGGAAATATAATTCTTACAGCACAGCAGGCTAAGTCAATTGTAGAAGATAAGAATATCTTAGTTGTACCTACTAAGAATGTTCCTCAGGGAATAACATCACTTATTACATTTATTCCTGATATGTCAGCAGAGGAGAATCTTGATGCCATGACTGAGGCAATTGGCAATGTTAAGTCTGGACAGGTAACTTACGCTGTAAGAGATACTAACATGGATGGCAAAGAGATTAAACAGGGCGACATCATGGGAATTGGAGATAAGGTTATACAGTCAGTAGGAAGCGATATTAATACTGTAACTGCTGAACTTATTGATTCACTTGTTGATTCAGCATCTGAATTAATCAGTATATACTATGGTGCAGATATTATAAAAGAGGCAGCAGAAGAATTATTAGCTGCAGTAAGTGCTAAGTATCCTTCACTTGAAGTTGAACTCAACTATGGCGGACAGCCAATTTATTACTACGTATTATCAGTAGAATAGAATTTATGTTAACAGATAGCCCTTTTAAGGACTATCTGTGTTAACGTTAAAGCGTTTGAAAATTTATTATTGGGGGTATTGTATGAAACTGTTTGAAAAAAAATATCATTTTGATAAGCACGACTATCACGTGTTTGCCAAGATGCTTAAAAAATATGATATTTTAGGATATGGATTGACTATAGTATATTCAATTGGTCTTCTAGTAATGGCTGTATTATCATTTTTATATATTGATATAAATGAGATGCACTTTAAGGCTTTAATAATTATGCAGGGTTTCTTCGGGTTATATTTATTATATTCCTGGACCAGTGGTTATAAAACAACTGCAAGAGCAATTCTTAATTTGTTTTTACATGGATATAAGGATGTAAATGTTGATTTTTACGAAGATCACCTAGATATTGTTTATGAAGATGGAAGCCTTAGAAATCTTCCATATAAAAATATTCAAAATATCAGAAGAAGCAACAGCTTTTTC
>JAILNW010000362.1 GCA_024691145.1 Lachnospiraceae bacterium | reverse complement strand
TACAAAAAATATGTTACTAACATTTTTTCTATAAATCTTAATTACAAAAATACTAGTCTGAAAAAACAATACAAAAAAGATTAATTTTAAGGAAGTATTTATTACACCATATGCACTGTGAAATTCTGCAATTGCTTGGCTATTATCAACTCCTACAGCTTTATAAGCAATTAGTATAGCAAATAAAACAACACTTGTTGTAAGTTTTATGTCATAATTTAGTTTTCGCTTCCATAAAATAATAGCAAACATAAGTGCAAACACACCTGGATCTCCAACGATGTTATATGCAGGACCAAACGTTACACAAATTACCCAAAGATATATAAATACTTTTAACACTTTAATTCTCCGTCAATTAAGCAGGTTTTTTACTGTATCTTTCCATAACCTATAGTCAAAATTTTCTACAGCAGTTTTTCTTGCATTTTTTTTTATGGTATCAATTTTATTTCGACTTAAACTTAATACTTTAGTAATTGTTCTTGAAAACTCTTCTGCAGTACAATCTTTTACTATAATTGAATTATCTTCGTCTTTTAGATACATTCCAAGATCAGATGAAATGTTACAAATCATCGCAACTCCATGATTCATTGCTTCTACCGCTTTGGTAGGGAAACCTGCTTTTGCATATCTTTCCTCAGATGGTCTAAGAAGCACTGAAAAATCCATTCCAAGCATTACTTCTTCTACTTTTTCACGTGATACACGTCCATATGCTTTAATACATTTAGGGATTTTTTGAAGTTCGAAAATTTTTTTTATTTGTTCTTCGTTTACTCCTAAAATATGCATCTCAAGTTTTCTTTGTCTTTCCTTTGGAAGAAGTGTTATTCCAATGATAATTTCTTTTAAATAATCTTTATTACCTGGACTGCCTGCATATATTAGTTTTATCTTATTATCTGTATTTATTGAGGATATTGTATTAGAAACATCCATGATAACAGGAATACGAGCTGTTTTTAAGCCTTTTTCTTTAAAATATTCTGTTAAATAACTTGAAATACCAATTACCCTAATAGGTTGTCTGATAACATTTAGATTTAAGTGATTTTTCAAAATATACTGTTTATCGAATTTGCCCCAAACAAACTCACATGGCGAATACCATTCTGTACTATCATGAATGATTGGTATATTGTAATTTATTGCTAAATTACGTAAATTACGAATTAAACTGTGAGAAACATCATTTATATATATAACTGATGGAATACCAAAACGTTTAAAAAGTTTTTTTATCAATGACATATATTTCGTCTTGGAGAAAATAAATCGTCTCAAATTATCAAATTGGTTGTGTGCTTCCATATAAACACTATAAAAGTACACTCCATTATAATTCCCTTCTTTTTCATTTTTACCAGCTCCAATTAAAAAAACTTCATATCCAAGTTCCTTAAAGATATTCGCAAATGCCATATCTCTAACAGCACCTGCATCCCCATTTGGAAAATCGCTTGGTACAATCATCAATGTATACATACATAACGCTCCCATTGTTTAACAAAGTAACTTAAGTTTCTCATAAAACTCATTTCGCTTCATCTGCAATAAATCATTTTTAAACTCTTTAGATTTATTAAAGTTTGTTGTGCTCATCGTATTTAATTCTGTTGGATTATCAATAAGTGAACAAACTTCATTTGCATAAGCTTCAAAATCTTTTGGATCAAATAAATACTTTTTATCAATAATCTCTGGTATTCCACCTACAGGGGTAGACAGAACTGGCATTCCAATTGCCATTGCTTCTAAGATACCTCTAGGTAATCCCTCACCTTGTGTTGGAAATACAAATACATCTGCTCTAAGCATTACTTTTCGTACTTCATCAGAAGACGGAAGAAGCCCAGTAAATTCTATATTATCTAAAACGCCAAGTTCTTTAGCATATTGCTCAAATGTTGAACGTAATGTACCATCACCTATAATAATTGCCTTTACATTATAACCTCTATCTCGACATATCTTTACGGTTTTTATTAGAATCTTTTCACCTTTTCTTTCAGAGTTCATTGCAACACTTGAAAGTACTAAGGTTAACTCATTGCAATTAGAAAAGTCTCTCGCTCCAGTAAATGCATTCTCTGATAATGTTATCGTTGAATAATATGTTTCAAAGTGTTCTTTAGTTTCTCCATGAATTTTTGCGTATGATGGATAGTGTTTTTGTATTGAACTTTTTGTAACATAAGACACTCCATTTGCTTGCATACAAAATTTTTTAACATTATTTGAAGTAATAATATTTAAAACCTTTAGTATTATATTCTGATTTGGAATATTAACATCATCCATCATGTCATATACAATCTCACCAGCTAATGGAATTTTCTTTGTTAAATGTTTCCATACCATTGTAGCGGTCTGGCTTGGCATACGAAGAAGTACTGCATCACATCCATTATTAATGCCTCTTAAGCATTTATGGATTCTATAATATTTTTTTAGTAACTGTAATGGTCCTTGATAAAAAGGAATACCAAAAACCTCTATTCCTGGTCCATCAACTAATAATATATTTGAGGCAATTTCTTGTACATCTTTTACACGTGCAACAATACGCACAGAATCAAAAACATCTAAATAACGTGTCCAAAAACTATATCCATAAATACTTTTTGCCCAATGTTTTCCATCTGGTGTACGAAAAATATGGGCATCTGTAGCAACAAGTAATTTCATTTGTTTATTCCTTTATCCATCCGATACTTTTTGAAATGTCTGTATATTGTTTCTTTACGTTCCAAAACTCATATAAAAATTTATACGCATTTTCCCCCATTATCTTCAAATCAGCATTTATAGATTTTTGAATAACTTTACTAAAATCTTCTATGCTGTTGCTTTCGCACCACCAACCAAATCCCCCTTCAGTGATCACTTTTCCAACATCTGAGTTAGGATCAGTACACGCAAGTGTAGGTAGTTTAGACTGCATATAGTCAACAAGTCTACTAGGAAAATTAGGAATTGTAAAACGATGATCAAGAAATAAAAGACCAATGTCACAACTTCCCACCATATAAATATAATCTTCTTTTGGAAGTTTATTCATTAATCTTACATTCTCTTGAGGTTCGCATTTTGTCCATTCTTCAATCTTTGAAAATTCAGTTCCTGAACCAATTATAAGAAAAAATATATCGCTGTTATTTTTCTGGCTCTTAAAACATTTAATCATATGATCAATACCTTGTGGCTTTCCCAGATTTCCACCATATAAATAAACTAATTTATCAGTTGGAATATTATATTTTTTACGCATATGAACTTTTTCTTCTTGTGAAATACTCATGTCAATAACTTCAACGCAATTAGGGCTTATTTCAACTCTATCATGTTTTATTTCTGGATTATTTTCTATTATATAGTCTACGTTTGCTTGTGACATACA
>JAILNW010000348.1 GCA_024691145.1 Lachnospiraceae bacterium | reverse complement strand
TATTAATTCATAATTTTTACATGCCTTTGCAAATGGTGAAAATATTGATTTATGAAACTTCTTTCTTATGCTTTCCTCTGCTCTTTTTCTTGTTTCAGTATCATTCTGGTCTTTTAGAATTCCTGCCATCAAAAAAGCATTATATCCTCCTATAAGATTGTAACAGTTAATTCCTTTTTCTTCAAAGGTTTCTGCAACATATTTGGAATTTTCACCTCTTTGACAATAAAAAACAACTGTCTTATTATTTTTTAATTCAGATACATATCTGTCTGTATCATCTATAAGTTTTGTCATTGGTATATTAACAGCATTAGGAAGCATGCCATAAAGCACACTTCCTTCATCTCTTATATCAACAATCAAAACATCATCACAAGGCAAAGCAAAAAGTTCGTCTAAAGTAATCTCTTTCATAACTAAAATATTCCCCTTTTACCAGTAATATCTTTTACAACTTCTCCTGCTATAATAAGTCCTGCAACAGAAGGCACAAAAGCAACACTTCCCGGAATATCCCTTCTGTCTGTACATTTTCGTTCAGCACCAGGCGGACATATACAATTAGAGCGACAACTGATGGACATGTCCTCTAAAGGTCTTGTTGGTTTTTCTTCAGAGTATACAACTTTAAGTTTTTCTACTCCTCTTTTCTTAAGTTCATGTCTCATAACCTTTGCTAATGGACACATTTTTGTTTTATATATATCAGATACCTTAAATGCACTTGCCTCCAGCTTATTACCAGCACCCATAGAACTTATAATAGGAACACCTTCCTTTTTACATTTCATAACAAGTTCTATCTTTGCTGTAACAGTATCTACTGCATCAACAACGTAATCATACTTATCAAATGGAAAATCATCTGCATTTTCTGGCAGGAAAAAACATTTATACTTATTAACCTCTACTTTGGGATTAATATCTGACATTCTTTCTTCCATAACATCAACTTTATACTTTCCAACTGTTTTTCTTGTAGCTATTATCTGTCTGTTTATATTAGTCAGACAAACTTTATCATCATCTATTATGTCAAAATGTCCTACTCCGCTTCTTACAAGAGCTTCACAGACATAACCTCCAACTCCTCCAACTCCAAAAACTGCTACTCTGGAATTTTCAAGTTTCTTCATAGAATCCTCACCAAATAATAACTGTGTTCTTGAAAACTGATTTAACATAACATATTACTCCTTTTTGTTATACTCACAATTTCTATTTTAACACACTTGGTGAAAATTTTGCATTATATTTTTTTTATAAAACACAAAAAGAACTAGCAGTAAACAATTACATGGTTATTCTTCATATCATTAAAAAGCCACATATTACAACCTGATACATCATAAGCAAACAGAATGTCCTTTAGTTCTTCATCAGCATTAGTATACTCCTTTGCTACATTATTGTACTTTGAAAAAATGCCTGTATCATACTTTATTGTTCTTTCATTTTCAAAAATTGCATTGTACAATATGCCTGATTCAACAAGATCCTGGAAAAAATGGCTTCCATAAGACAGTTCCGGATTATACCCTGCTTTCGAGTTTGCTATTTCACAAATTGCTTCAAATTCACTTATGTCTGAAAATGCTGTAGGCACACCAAGTTCAGGTGAAGTAGTTCCTATTCTTCCCGGCACCATAAGAAGCAGTTTTTTGTTCTTTCCTCTCATATTCCAGTTAATTGTTCCAATCGCTGTAGCAACTTTATACTTGTCTCTGTATGGCATGTTATAATAATTTACCGGATCCACATATACAATTAAATCTAATTTCACCATTCTGGATAATCCCATGGCAGAATTTCTGCACTCAAATAAAATATCCCTTGCTTCAATATTCTCAGGAATGCTGTTTGTCTCTAAATCCTGAAATACCTGTAACGGTCTGCATTGAAGCAGATTGATAACATAATCACCATTTTCAGAAAAATTTATTGTAAATTCAGTATCTACAGCATAATCATATTCCTTCTGTATTGTACTTAATATTCCCTTCATATGTTCCATAATAATATCTTTATCTACTATTCCCTGACAGGAAATAAATTCAATATCCCTTCGCTGCCCTCTTTCATAAAACATTCGCTCTGTATCATAGTCATGTTCCAACAGCAGTTTTTTAAGAAATCCAGGCATAAAAGGCTTTATAACGTCAAGGGAAACCTGCTCTAATTTTCCTTTACTTCTGTTTATAAGTTCAAGTTTCTTTTGGGAATACTGATGTTTCTCTGAGGAATTTTTACTTGTTGATGCTTGCGGCTTATCAAGACTTACAAGTCTGGGATATGAGCCTTCCGTTCTGTCTACTGCAGAGGTTCCAAGTCCCATAACAAGCCTTAACATTCCTGCCTTTGGATCAAGAGACTCCATAAATCTATATGGACTATAAGAATAACCTACTCCTGCTGCACAAGGCATATAATAATCCCCATAATAAGAGCCTGACACTCTTTGTATTAAAAGTGACATCTGTTCATCTCTTTTCTGTAAGCCTCTTCTGCTTCTGTAATCCAGAGCAGATTTACTCATTGTACTGGCATAAACAGTTCTTATAGCATCTTCTAATTCCTTAAGTCTATGTTCCATATCTCCTGAGTTTGGACAAAATACTGATTCATATTTTCCTGCAAATGCATTGCCAAATCCATCTTCTAATATAGAACTTGACCTTACTATTATTGGATCCTGTCCATAATATTCAAGCATCTTCACAAACTCTTCTTCCATGTCCCTTGAAAATTTCCCCTTAAGTAAATGTTTTGCAAACTCATCAGCAAGAGTAAAGAATTCCTCACTGCTTCTCTGTCTTACTCTTATATCCCAAAAATGATTTTCTACAATAAATGTATAAAATACATCTGAACCAACAAAAAATGAATCATGTGGCTCAAATTTTTCAAATATATCTGGTCGTTTATTCTCCACAATCTTTCTTGCAAGAAGCATTCCGCAGGCTTTTCCACCAATCATTCCAGTACCTATCATTTTCTTTTTTATATTAAAATAATCCTTAGGTTTAAAGTTTTCTTTTATCATTACCCTTAAACGTTTATCTCGGGACATCATTATATTACACATTCGGCTGCACTGTTCAGTAACATCCATTCCATTTTCGTACATGGTTTCCGTCATATTAAAAAATCTATCCCAGCTGTCCATATTTCCCTTATCCTGATTTTCAATCTCATTTTCCATTATCTTATAAAAATGACTTGCCATTACTCCATCAAGTACAGGTTTAAATACTCCCGTATCTGCTTCATATATATGTGGCATAAACATGGTTTCTGAGAAACGGTTCCATACTTTATCTGGTCTTACATATACATTTTTTCTGTCTGAATATACATCCAAAAATAATTGTGTTGTATCTCTTATTTTTGCTATTGCTTTAAATGAATGTTTTCCCCTGATTAATGGAAAGAACGCTACTGTATCAAGTGTAAATAGAAACGGACATGTTACTTGAAAGAAATTCCCCATCATAAGGTCAGTAGCCCATGCTGTCTGCAGTTCTGACAGACAGTCAAATACATAGAAGGCATCATAACCTTCTTTCTCTATTATCTCATGTATAGCAACTGTAAATGTTTCAAATCTGTGTGACAGTTCCACATTAACAATCTTTAAACCTTCCATTTCTTCAAAAAATGGCTCATGTGAAGCAAATCTGATATATATCAGATTTCTTTTATCTTTTATTGCCTGTAAAACATATGGTTTTACAAAAAGCTTAAAATCCAAAAGACTATCTACTCTCCAAACAACATTATCACCAAGTCTGATGTAATCTAATCTTTCATCCATCTGCGGTATACCTGATAAAACTCTTTCAAAAGCTGCCATAACCATTCCTCCTTGCATTTCTTATCAAATAAAAAAAACAAAGGAAACTTGCAGTTAACAAGCTCCTTTGCTTATAATTATACTATCATATTTTGGCACTAAATGCAACATTTATTCAATCCAGAAAACTCTGCCTTCGTTTCTAGGAGCAGCTTGTGGTATCTCACCTTTTATGTTGTCTGTGAAGCCCCAAAAGTAATAATGTAATTGTTTGTTCCTATTCATTAAACAAAGGAGTTGAAAGATAACGGTCTCCTGAATCCGGAAGTAATACCACTATTGTCTTTCCTTTGTTTTCTGGTCTCTTTGCTAGTATTTCTGCTGCCTTAAGTGCTGCTCCTGATGAAATACCAACTAATATTCCTTCTGAAACTGCAAATGTCTTTCCTTCTTTATATGCGTCTTCATTTTCAATCGGAATAATCTCATCATAAATTTCAGTGTTAAGAACCTCTGGCACAAATCCGCCACCTATTCCCTGAATTTCGTGTGGTCCTGGATTCTTTCCAGACAACACAGCACTTGTTGCTGGCTCCACTGCAACAACCTTTACATCAGGATTTTGCTCTTTTAAATACTCGCCAACACCTGTAATTGTTCCACCTGTTCCAACACCTGCAACAAATATATCAACTTTTCCATCTGTCTGCTTCCAGATTTCTGGACCTGTAGTTTCTTTATGTATCTTAGGATTTGCTGGATTTACAAACTGACCGGCAATTATTGAACCTTCAATTTCTTTATTAAGTTCCTCAGCCTTTTCAATTGCACCCTTCATTCCTTTAGCACCTTCTGTAAGAACTATCTCTGCTCCATATGCTTTTAAAAGATTACGTCTTTCAACACTCATTGTGTCTGGTAATGTAAGAATTGCCTTGTAGCCCTTAGCTGCTGCCACTGCTGCAAGACCAATTCCTGTATTTCCACTTGTTGGCTCAATAATTGTAGCACCAGGTTTAAGCAAACCCTTTTGTTCTGCGTCCTCTATCATAGCAAGACCTACTCTGTCCTTAGCTGATCCTGCAGGGTTAAGATACTCCAGTTTTGCAAGAATTGTCGCCTCTGTAATACCTTTCTTCTTTGAATATCCATTTAACTGCAATATTGGTGTACCTCCAATTAATTCTAATGCACTCTGCTTAATATCGCTCATAATATTATCCTCCTATACAACTCTACAAATTTCTTCAAGCATAAAATCTGCAATGTCTGAATTTATATCTGTTCTTATTAATTCAATGAATTTATCAGTAGTTTTTAATTCCATTTCACTTAAAAGTTTAAGCATTTTTATTATCATATCTTTTCCATACTTTTGGTAAATCTTATAAAATAAAATTACACCTGAACTATGCACTGCATTAGGCTTATGATTATCACTTGGTTTAATTGGTTCATTACACATTTTATTCTGGTACTCATGATACTTGATTATCTTGTCAAATAGTTCTTTATTGTCTTCAGCTAATAAATATAATAAATTTGACCATTCTGCACCTGTCTCATTTAACCAGTCTTCGTATGAAAATATATCTGCTCCGATAAACCATTTATGTCCTATTTCATGCACAATTGCCTGAATTAAATATTCTTTAAAATCATTTTCTACTAAAGGAAAATCCTCCGGCACTTGTATTGGAAATTTAAATTCATTAGGATCAGCACCATAAACTACAATATTCCCTCTATTATACGCAGCCGGATATCCTAATCCCAATTCATATATTTCCATATCATCATTTTTTTCCTGATATATCTGGTTAAAGAATTTTAATGCTGCATCTCCTAAGCATGCAATTTTATAAAATGTATCATATGCCGATTCTGTCCTGTAAAATACTTTAAACTTTCCATATTCAAAGGATTTATATTTGCCTTTTTTGTAAGCAATTATATTTGCTGTTTCAGTTTTTGAACATGTTTCCTTTACAACTAATCCAGTTTCCTCATCTATGTATGAATTCATAACATCATAATTTTCAAAGCCCTCTTCAAGATAACATAAGCTTCCATCAATATAGGTCTCTAATTTAATAGGAAATGGATTAGAATATAAACTAATAGCTATTAATTCATCACTAATAATATTATTCTCTCCTACAATATTAGTATCATACTCAATCTCTATTACTCCTTCCTCTTCATACTCATTATTTGTATAAACTATAAAATAATCATTTTCTGTACTAACATTACTAACAAAATTGCTGTTACCATTAATAGATATGCTATGTATATTTACATTTTTACCTACAATTATCTGTGGTTGTTTATCTCCATTAATATATGGAATCTGCCCTTTAACATATAGTTTGTTCTCTAATACTTTTAAATAAAAAATCGCTTTCATAGAATTCAAAACTAGTCACTCCCCTTTACTTTTTATCTTTTACAAATATATTTTAACTGCATAGTATAAATAATTCAAATTAAAATCTATATATCAATAAGCTACTACTCAATCCAGAAAACTCTGCCTTCGTTTCTAGGAGCAGCCTGTGGTATCTCACCTTCTGGATATCCTATTGCACAATGTCCTATTCCTTCCCACTCGCCTTCAATTCCTAGTCCATTAAGAAGTGACTTCCATTCCTCCATCTCAAACTCTTCCTTTGCCCTGTGAATCCATATACTGCCAAGACCAAGTGAATGTGCAGCAAGCATCATATTACCCATTACCAGACTGCCGTCGTATACATGAGTAGACCAGTTCTTATCTGCTAATACAATTATTATTGCAGGTGCCCCATGAAATGGATCAAAATCATCATCCCAGCCACCTATTTTACAATTCATCTTAGCAATCTTATCTCTTAACTTTTTGTTTGTTACTACAATGGATATGGTTGCCTGCTTGCCTCTTCCATTAGCAGCATATAACCCCGCCTCCACAATCTGTTCAAGATCATCTTTCTTTGGCATATCAGGTTTAAAACCTCTGATACTTCTTCTTTCCTTAATTGCTTCAATTACACTATACATTACGTATCCTCCAAAAATATTATATAATATTCTCTAATTCATTAAGTGAACTAATAATATAATCCGGCTTTATACCAGAATTAATATCATATGTACTTTTTCTATCTATTAACACAGCCTTCATACCAATAGACTGTGGACCTTTAATATCATCTATCAGATTATCTCCAACAAAGAGACATTCATCAACATCCCATCCTGTACTTTTTAAAATTTCTTCATAAAACCTTGGAAATGGCTTATAAACTCTCATGTCTTCTGATGTGAAAACATTTTCAATGTTTAACTCATTCTGTTTTAAAAAGTATTCAATAGAGTCAGTATCTGTAGTTGAACCAATTGCATATCTTATGCCTTTTTCATCTAACATTTTTAATGTTTCTTTTGTTTCCTTAAAAACTTTTCTCTCAGAAAACAAAACCCGAATCATAGGCTGAACTTCTTTTAATGCATCGGCTTTTATATTATATTCTTCAAACATCTTATTAAGGCTAATTGCAAACAATTCTTTCTCGCTATAGAATTTATCCCCAATCATCATGTCTTTCTTTAAAGTTTTCCACTTTTTATAAAAAACCTGAGGATTTTCCTCTGATTTTACATTTTTCAGTATCTGACCTGTTGCCTCAACAGAACCACTGCCAGCATCTATCAAAGTTCCAAAGCAATCAAATATAATATTACATATCATAAAAGTCACTTCTTTTCTATTTATATGTGATTCAGTTCCTCCCTCCACAAAAGTGTGGAGAGAGACTGACCATATTTTTATTCTTTTGCTACAGAAATTCTCTTATATACCTTATCATAATCAGATTCATAACCCAACTTGAAAAGCCATATATAATCCTCATTAGCAATTGCATAATATGTTACATTGAACTTATTCGATATTTCCGATACAGGTATCGAAAGTTCAGCAATTTCTTCCCAAACATAATCTGAGAATACAACATATTTCTCCGCATGTCTGTCAACGGAAAATATATCAGTAGTCGGAGCATATACTGCTTTGACACGAACCCCACTATTGTCAAACACCGCTATTGTTCCGCAATGAGGACACACCCAAACCTCACGAAATTCCTTTGGAAAATCTTCCCATATTGTACACGAAAGATACCTGTATGGTTCGGGGATTTTCCACTCATTATGCATACGCTCATTCTTTGGGTCATATATTGCCTGTGTTATATTTTCCCACGACTTAGCAGTGAATACCGTATACTGTATACCACTCGGCGTATCATGATAACGGATACTTCCACCACAATTACTACATTTTAATCCTGCCATATAATTACCTCCTATGTGACATCATACATTACACCATTATGAAACAGTTTTACATTACCTGTTACATAACCTTTTCTGACTGCTTCGTCATATCCTGCCTTGACAACACTTTGAGCTTCTTCAAAAGTTTTATATTCTGAAAGAATAACAACAGTGCCGGTGCGATGTGTTTCTTTAGGATACCTTTTATTGTCAGCATCTACCTGAATAAAACCTTTCTTTAGATTTTTTGCTACCTGTCCCGGATTTGGGCAAGCTCACTGTGCTCCGTATGGTCAAAAATAATATGACCTATTTCGTGCATTATGGTAAATCGAATACGTCGATCTGGCACTTCTCTTTCAATTTCGTAATATCTGTTTCTTAAAAGTCTCATTGTGCCTCCTTAATCATCTTCAATTAAAGCCTTGATGATAGCATTTTTTTGTTCTTGTGTCATACTTGCTGAATTTCTTGCAATCAGCCTGATGATCCTCGGATAGTCATTTTCAATATTGCCTTTTTCTTCTGTACCAAGCAGATAATCGGATGTAGTGTGTAGTGCTGTTGCAATGTTAGCTATTATTTCACTTTTAGGGATTCTTTCGCTGTGCATATAGCGTGACATAGTAGCTTCCGTAACACCTACCCTTTCTGCCAGTTCCTTTTGCGTTATGCCATGCTTTTTTAGCAATTCGGCAAGACGTTCTGCAAAGGTAGTTAGTGCCATAGTTTTTTCCTCCTCGAATACTTATCTGTTTATTAGTATAAAATTGTAGTCCTCTTGTC
>JAILNW010000319.1 GCA_024691145.1 Lachnospiraceae bacterium | reverse complement strand
TGCAACATGCCAAAATTTTATGTATATAATGCTGATGTTAAAATAACAGATATTATTATTCCAGAGAGGGTTGCAAATAAGGCACCAGGCACTATATAACGGGTTTTCTTAATATTACCTGCTGTACTGTAAATAGAAATTGTATAGAATACTGTTTCGGAACAGCCCATAATTACAGATGCAAGAAATCCTGTATAGGAATCTGTACCATACTGTTTATACAAATCTAAAAGCAGGCTTGTTGCTGCAGAAGAGGAAAACATTTTTATTAGCACAAGGGGAAAGAGTGCAGAAGGAAAGGCTGGTAAAGGGAAATGATTATTAAGCACATTTGTAATTGCTTCTGTCAGACCACAGGAGCGAAGGATACCTATTGATACCATTAATGCGATTAATGTTGGGATAATGGAAATGATTATACTTATGCCTTCTTTTGCACCAGCAGAAAATTCTTCAAATATATTGCAGTGGGATATGAGACCATAGGCTATTATGTATGCAATTGTAAAGGGGATAATGTAGTCTGATAAATATAATAAAAAATTCATGCAAACTCCTTAAATGATGTATTCAATTTACTATATGTAATTGTACTGTTGATTATGAATGTGAAAATATGGTAAAATTAAGGCAGATATTTTAGTAGAGAGGGGACATATGATTTGAAAAAAGTATGTTTTAAACTTGCAGGTCTTGCATTATTATCTTTAACTGTTACAGCATGTAACAATGATTTTGTACAGAATGTTAAGGAAAGTGTTACCGTTACAGAGGCACCAGAATTAACAGATGTACCTGAAGATATTACAGAAGATAAAACAGAGATTATTCTAGATGGAAAGTATAAGAATTTATCTGATATGATTACAGAAGATATTAAGGACAACTCATCTATTTATTCCTCGGATGAGGTTATAAACACGATAATGGGATATGAAGATGTTATTGAAGAGGCTGCGAAGGAAGTTAAGATGCCTAAAGAGTTTATTACAGCTATTCTTTTAAAGGAAATGTCCATGATTGATCGTGTGGATGAAATTGGTGATGGCATGGTGGAAGATTATTATAACAAGTTAGAGCAGAACGGTACTGCAGAAGGAAAGAATGACAGTTCAACCGGATTAGGACAGATTTTTGCAAAGACCGCCATGGATTCGCATAATACACTTGTTAATAAAGGAATTATAAGTGGTGATATTCTGGGTGATGATATTGCTACAAAGAAGAGTGTTTGGTATAGCCTTAAGGAGGATGATGAATATAATATTTTATTTGTTGCAAAAACACTTAGAGCAAAGGCAGTTTATTCAGGAATAAGTGATTTTGATAACTGCAGTGACGATACTCTTGTGAAACTTTTTGCAGCCTATAATGGTTCTGGAAGTGCAGCAACAGAATATGGACAGTGTGTGCTAAAATATTACAAAGAGTTAATTGTTTTGTAAAGCATAATAGCATATACAGTATTGCATTTTGTATTTAATTTGCATATAATGTATAAGGGATAATTACAGTCTGTATTGTTTCTTTACATTGCGTAGGGTAATTATAACAGTAAGTTTGATTGGGAGTGATGGCTAATATACGTTTTTATTACAGACTGATTATATAAACTTTGGGCAGTGATATAGGTGGAAAGGTTTGTTATGGGGGATATTTGTAAATTAATGGAAAGAGGATGAAATTAATGGATTTAAATATTGGAGACATTGTTAAGATGAAAAAACAACATCCATGCGGAGGCTTTGAATGGGAAATATTACGTAATGGCATGGATTTTCGTATAAAATGTCTGAAATGCGGTCACCAGTTAATGCTGCCAAGGGGTAAGTTTGAGAAAAATATAAAAGAAATTGTAAGAAAAGTAAAAAAAAGTGATGACAACTGAAAAAGAAATGTTATAATATGATTAGGCGGTATTTTTTTTCCGTAAAAAAATTTTTGTGAATTTTTAGAATTCGCTTTTTTTCGGATAAGAATTATGTTATAATTCATGTAGTAATTATCTAAAGGAGGATTATTGATGAGAAAGAGGGTACAGGCGGTTATTTTATTAATCGCGATGGTTGTTTCCATGGTTGGGGTTGATTTCTTCAATCCAGTTGATGCAAAGGCAGCATCAGAAATTACTATTAATGTTCATTATCTAAGGGATGATGGTAACTACAAAGATTGGGATGTCTGGATGTGGCTTGATGGCGGTGAAGGTACTGCTGTAAAGTTTTCAGGAACTGCAGATGCTAATGGAGCAATTGCAACAGGAACAGTTCCAGCAGGTGGAGAAAGTGCTGGAATTATAGTCAGAAAAGGTGACTGGGCAGATAAGGATCCATCAGATGATGATGTAAAGATTCCAACAGCTGGTGTTACAGGTGGAACAATTGATGTTTATGTAATTAGTAAAAGCAATGCAAAAGCAGGAACTGCAGCTGATATTAAGATTGATGACTCAAAGGCAGTAAAGGCTTCAGGTGCTGTATTTACTATAGCTAGACAGAAGAATGATAATACAAAGGAAATTGAAGCTGTATTATCAGAAAAGTGTACTTCTATTGACGCAAGCAAAATTGTGATTAAAGATGCTCAGGGAAAAGAAGTTAAAGTATCAGGTGCAAAGTTAGACAGTGATAGAAAAGCAACTGTTACAATTGGTGGAGAACTTGATCCTTTAAAGGCGTACACTATTAGCTATAATGGTGTAGAAGTAGCTCTTGCAACAGTTGATTATTATTCAACAAAAGATTTTGAAGACAAGTATACATATACTGGAGATGATCTTGGTGCTGTATGGAGCAAGAAGAGCACAACATTTAAGTTATGGGCTCCAACTGCTACAGAAGTAAAGATTATCACTTACAAGGATGGAAAACAGGATTTTACAAATGAAGACAAACAGTATGATATGAAACAGGGCGACAAAGGTGTATGGTCTGCAACTGTTGATGGTGACCTTAATGGTACATACTATATCTATTGTGCAAAAATTGATGGTAAAGAAGTAAAAGCAGGAGATCCATATGCTAAGGCTGTTGGTGTTAACGGTGGAAAGTCAATGGTAATCGATCTTGACTCAACAGATCCAACTGGCTGGGACAAGGATCAGTTTGTAACAGTAAAAGAGCAGACAGATGCTTCTCTTTATGAGTTACAGGTAAGAGATTTCTCAAGTGATCCTAATTCAGGAATAAAGAATACTGGAAAGTATCTTGCATTTACTGAGACAGGAACTAAGACAAAGTCAGGATTCCCTACAGGAATTGATTATATTAAAAATTTAGGTGTAAACTTCGTACATTTATTACCAACATATGATTTTGGTAGTGTAGATGAGATTAAGTCTGAAGGATATAACTGGGGTTATGATCCAGTTAATTACTTTGCAGTTGAAGGTTCATATTCAACTAGTCCTGAAAAGGGTGAAGTAAGAGTTAACGAGTATAAGCAGATGGTACAGTCATTACATAATAACAATATCGGTGTAGTTACTGACGTTGTATTTAACCATGTATATAAAACAACAGAGTTCTGTTATAACAGACTTGTTCCAGGTTACTATACAAGACCAAATTCAAACGGTTCGGGATGTGGTAACGATGTTGCTTCTGAGCGTTCAATGGTTAGAAAGTACATTATTGACTGTGTAACTTACTGGCAGAATGAATATCATATTGATGGTTTCAGATGGGATTTAATGGGACTTATTGATGTTGAAACAATGAATCAGGTTGCAGATGCATTATCAGCAACTAATGAAGATGTTATTTTATATGGTGAAGGATGGTATGCATCTAAACCAATATTAACTAAGGATGAAGCTAAGCTTGCTCTTAAGGATAACGCTAGATCTACTGAAAGAATTGCTTATTTCAGTGATAATATCCGTGATGCTATAAAAGGTAGTGTATTCGAGAAAAAAGAAGGCGGATTTGTACAGGGTAAATATGGCAAGCTTGCTGATATAGTTGATGGTATTAAGGGTGCTCCAAACTGGGCAGCTAATCCATCACAGGTTGTTAACTATTGTTCAGCACATGATAACAATACAATTTATGATAAGATTACACTTTCAACAACTGGTACAGAAGAAGATGTTATTAAGATGAACTTCTTATCAGCAGCTATAGTTCAGTTATCTGAAGGTATACCATTTATTATGAGTGGTGAAGAAGGTGCAAGAACTAAGGCTAAAGATGGCGAAATCGTTGATACAAGCAGCAATTCATATAATACTGGCGATGAGATGAACAAGATTGATTATGAAAGAGCTGACCAGTACAATAAGAAGTATGGTATTTACGATTATTACAAGGGATTAATTGATTTCAGAATGAACCATAGTGCATTAAGATGTGCTAATAAAGCAGATGTTGACAAGGCATTAAAGATTGAGAACTTTGATCAGATTAAGAATGACAAAGAAGCTGGAATTATTGAATACTCACTTGATAAAGTTAATGGTGAAGTAGCAGATGGGTTATATATTGTATTTAATTCATCTACAAAAGAGCAGACAATTACACTTCCTTCAGGAAACTGGAATCTTTGTGTTAACGAAGAAAAAGCAGGAACTGATGTAATTGAGAAGTGCAGCGGAACAGTTAAGATAGCACCAGTATCATGTTATGCATTTGTTAAGGGTGCAACAACTGATCCTAATGCTTCAAAGATTGTTTCAAGACTTGCTGTAAATAGTAATGGTGGATCAACTAAGACTGATGTTACTGGAAGAAATAGCAACCTTATTTCTTCAAATGATGTTGAAGAGTATAAGCCACTCATAAAGAACTCAACACTTGTTTCAATATTACTTGCAGTAGCAGCTGTATTGATGATTGTTGGTGTTGGTGTTTACTTTACTACTAATAGAGCATATATTAAGTCACTTAAGACAGAAAGAGAAATCGTAGGTAGTAAATCTGAGAACAGACTTCTTAAGTCTATCGAAGAAGAAGAAAAGAATAAATAAACAATTAATCTAAAAGATAAGTATAAAACTGCCTCTATTTTATAGGGGCAGTTTTTTTGAAAGAAGATAAAATGGATAATATTAATAAAATAAGATTGATTAGTGTGGCTTTGGTAATTATATTTGTAATAATTATTATACTGGTTATAAGTGGTGTTTCTGAAAACGAAGAAAATAATAAGAATAATTTTTTCTTGGATGAAGAAAGTTATACTTCTGCAGAGAAAGAGGAATATGAGGATAAAAATTACCATATAGTTAAAGGCATAATTATGGCTGTGAATGAAGATGGAAGCGTTCATTTTCACGATACTGAGAATAAGATGGAATTAAAACTTAATATAGATTCACTTACTGAATATAGGGGTAAAAGCGGAAAGTTAAAAGTTCTTGATAGTGATGCATGTGGAGAACTTGTAGTTGTGAAATATGGTAGTAATAAAAATATTATTTCAATTGTTCCAAGAACGGATACTTGGTCATATGATAATATAAAAAATTACAAAATAGATAGAACAAAATATTTAATAGAATATGACAATATAAAATATATATATAGAAATGCCTATATTATTAATGATAATAATG
>JAILNW010000265.1 GCA_024691145.1 Lachnospiraceae bacterium | reverse complement strand
TGAAAACTGTAAAATTGCAATACATAGAAATGTAAGTATTGATTTAGAAGATTCTAATGTAGATAATGATTTTAATAATTGCAGAGAAAAAATTCACAATTCAAGACGTGACGAGTCTGTATGGCATCAGACAGGAGAATCACCATTGCATTCTTGGGTTAATTTAAAATTTGTAATGCTTGTATTTTATGTTATTACGACGGTTACAGGTTTGGGAATATATTTTATTTATTGTGTTGCAAAAGGCTCTGTAATTATTACACGATTTGACAGGGATGAATTGTGGTATAAACCATTACTATTTACAATTTTATTTGCAATAATGGCATTTTACAGATTTTTTGATAATATTAAAATGATGCTTAATCTTTTAAGAACAAGGGCTTTTATATATAACAAAAGAAAGTTTATTGGAAAACTATGCAGTTGTACATTATTATTAGCGGTATTCTTATTTGCAACATCATATTATGGATGTGTTGTATATAAAGTTATAAAACACAAAGATATTCAGACAACCACAGATAATTTTTATGTTAAAGTTATGTATGTGGATGGTGATGATATTAAACATGAAATTACAGACAATGAAGCTAAGGAATATCAGAAAAATGGGGAAAAGGACAAGTTAAGATATTCGATAGTTATTGATGATACGGATATATTTGTTATTAATAAAAAAGAATATGAGGATTTTAAAAATTACAAGGGAAATGTAAAGATTCGATATTTTGACTATCCTTATCAGATTATAAATTTAAAAAAAGAAAAATAAGAAATCTTTTATTTTATAAAAAATTTTGGGTAAAATTGTTTATTTTTTACTAAAAATATAGTAAAATATATATATGTTAAGGATAATTTTACTGAAAGGATAGTGCATCTGCCTTTTCCTTAACTTATATGGCAGATTATGCGTAAGCTATTGCACAGGTGTGTTTATGAATTTAGATAAAGTAATTGCAGAGAGACCAACAAAAACTGTTTATCAGGATGGAAATCTTGCTATAAAGGTATTTAACAAGGAGTACAACAAAGCAGATATTCTTAACGAGGCACTTAATCATGCTCGTGTTGAAGAGACAGACCTTAATATTCCAAAACTTGTGGAAGTAGGTATGGTTGATGGCAAATGGGCTATAATAACTGAGTATATCGAGGGAACAAACCTTCAGCAGCTTATGGAAGAGAATCCAGATAAGTATGATGAGTATATGAATCTTTTCGTTGACCTTCAGCTTAAGATTAACTCATATAAGGTTCCTAAGCTTAATAAGCTTAAGGAGAAGATGAACAGTAAGATTTCAGCTTCAGAACTTGATGCTACAACTCGTTATGAACTTCATACACGTCTTGAGGGTATGCCTAAGCATGTAAGACTGTGCCATGGTGATTTTAATCCTTCTAATGTTATTATAACAAAAGACGGAACACCATACATCATTGACTGGGCACATGCAACTCAGGGTAATGCTTCAGCTGATGCTGCAAGAACATTTTTATATTTTAACTTAATGGGAGAGCCTGAGAAAGCAGAAGATTATCTTAAACTTTTCTGCAAGAAGTCAGATACAGCAAGACAGTATGTAGAGAGATGGATTCCTATTGTAGCTGCTTCACAGTCTGTAAAGAAAAAAGAGGATGAGAGAGAATTACTTCTTAAATGGGTAGATGTAGTTGATTATGAATAATAATTAACATGGTAATATTAAAAGAGGTTATGATGTATTTCATAACCTCTTTTTCACGACAGGAGGAATATGTATGATAGATATATTAATAGAAAAATTAATGGAAGATACAAAAAAACAGAGTATCGCTATGCATTATAAAAAAGCAGACACAACCCTTACTGAAAGCAAGTTGGGCGGAGTGCCTTTTATACCTGAGGGAGGAGAATGGCCTGTAAATACAAAAGATGGCAGTAAACTGTATTTCCTGATTCAGTTGAATTTTGAAGAAATGCCTCATATGGAAGGATACCCTGAGAAGGGATTATTGCAGGTATTTATAGCAAATGATGATTTATATGGAGCTGATTTTGATAATGAAGCTAATCAGGAAGGATTCAGAATGTTATATTATGAGGATATATCCAATCCAATGGCAGAAGAGGAAATAGTTAAAATGATTCCTGAACCTGATGAAGATGAGTATCTGATTCCTTTTGAAAGTAATGATTCCTACTCAATTTATTTTAAATTGAGGTCTGTTTGTGTATCTATTAATGATTACAGATTTGACGATTTTTATGACAGTATTAAAGAAGAACTGCCAAAGGAACTTGTGGCTGAAGAATGGTTCAACCTGGATGATAATATACTTAGTGAACTATATAAAGATAAAAGAATTGATGCTGTTGGTTCAAGAATAGGCGGCTATCCTTTCTTTACACAGTCAGATCCACGAGAATATAATGATGATTTAAAGGATTATGAATTACTGTTCCAGATTGATACTCATGGTGGTATTATTATGTGGGGAGACAGTGGTGTAGCTAATTTCTTTATCAAAAAAGAAGATTTAGCTAATAAAGACTTCTCAAAAGTATTATATAATTGGGATTGTTGTTGACAATAGTATTAAAACATTATATACTATTTCTGGTAAATTATTTCTTTTAAAGGATGGTGATTTAAGTGGCGAATGGCGACAGTTATGGGTCGGGTATAAGGTGTCAAGTACTTTTGTACACTTTGTATTATATAAAAATGTACATTTTTATAATTACCTTTGATTTTTA
>JAILNW010000234.1 GCA_024691145.1 Lachnospiraceae bacterium | reverse complement strand
GATTATTTTGACATAAAGGATATTAATGAAGATGAGGTAAAACAATTTCATAATCTTAAGAATATTACTTTATTGCCTACAGAGAACATTGATGAAGTAATTGAAAAATTTGAAAAACTTGGCATACAGGCAGAAGAATTGTAGGAACCATTTGACAGTCGTTGTTAATACGGAAAATTTAAAAGAATTGCAACCTTGTTCAGGCTGGACTAATCAGGCTAACAATACTCAGAATTACTTTTGGGTAGAACTTAAAAGAAAAACTTTGAGGAACTACTCACATAGTATATCTATTTGTTTAATAAATAAAAGTATAAAAGGTGAAGAATGGGTACTACTGAACAACCAAACAACTACTGGCTATCTGCTGAAGAATATCCAGTTAATCTTACAAAGGACATTCCATGGTATATACCAGCAGTATATATAACATGAGCAAACGAGCTATTAATTATTTTAAAATGAAACTTGAATCATATGTTGCAGTTAATATGAAGAAGGTATTTAAGAGAGCTAACCTTGAGGTTTCAGCTCAGGATAAGGGACATTATCTTTTTAATACATTTAATGGTGAAGCCTATAAGAAGTTCGCCCTTATACCAGACCTTGTTGTTACAAGAGAAGACGGAAGCAAGGTAATATTCGATACAAAGTGGAAAAGATTAATTAACGATAAAAATTCTAATATAAATCTAATGCAAAGTAAACTATAGTTTGCTATAATGAAACTAAGTTCATTAGTTTCATTGGAGGTGCTATATGAAGAAAGAAGATAATAATGATGATAATTCATTTTCAATTGGATTATGTCTTGGAGTCGCAATGGGCTCGTGCATAGGCTCAGCAACTGGTAACATGGGACTTTGGATGCCTGTTTGTATATCATTAGGTGTTGTTTTTGGATTTATTTTTCAAAATAAAAATGATGATAATGAGGAAGACAATAATGCGGAGGATGATGAGAAAAAACAAGAAAATAAAGATGAATAGAGGATTATTATGAGAAGAAAAGTAAAAATGGGGGATTAAAATGAATCAGGAATTAATTGAATATTGTGATAATTATTTAGAAGATTATAATTTTATGAATTCAACTGTAAGATCTGATTTTGGAATAGCTAATTCAATGTATATTAATATTCTTATCTCTAAAGGAGTAAGATATGATTCAGATTTATTTTATAAATATAAGAAAATGGTTAGGAATTATCTTGCCATTCCGAAGTGTATAAAACATCCTTCAGAGAATACATTTGCCACAGTGCTTTTAGGCTCTTTAGACCCTGAAGAAGCTATGAATGCTATATCAAAGATATATTATCTTCTTAGAAATAATTATAAAAAAAGCACTTTAGTAGCTGCAGAATGTGTAATGCTTTATGAAAATGGAGGGAACACTGAGAAAATAATTGCACGTGCCAGAGAAATATATAAAGTTATCAGGAAAAAACATTTTTTAGCCTACAATGATTATGTAAAACTTTATTGTCTGGAACTTGCTACATTGGAAATGGATTGTACATCAATAATTTATGAAGTTGAGAAAAATTATGAAAATTTAAAGTTTATGAAAGATAAACTTTTTAAATTATCAATGGCTATTGTGTTAGTTTTGGGAAAAGATTCATCAGAATCAAAGTGCAAAAAACTGCAATCATTACATAAGGATTTAAAGGATAATGGAATAAAAGTAGATATTAGTGAGCTGTTTACTTTATCTGTAACCTCTATTTCAAACACACAGATTATTAGCAGATTAACGGAAATATATAATTATTTAAAGGAAAATCGCCCATATAATAAGGCGTTTAATTGTGAAGCATGCGAGAAAGATTCAATAATGCTGCTTGCAAATTATTATAATTCAATATATGCAAATGATAATATCATATCAAAATCACCAGTTTTTTTATATGAAATATCTATGATTGGAATGTTTGATTCAATGAATTTTTCATTTGCAGACAATGTAGGATTTGTATTGTTCACTTAGCATTTATAAGATTGAGATTCATTTATTGATGCGTTATCCTGTGATATTAAGCAATATAAAAAATAAAGAAAAAAATAAAAATTTTTTGATTTTTTATCTATCCTTTTTTTAATATGATGCATCTATTTAGTGAATA
>JAILNW010000201.1 GCA_024691145.1 Lachnospiraceae bacterium | reverse complement strand
CCAATCATAATTAAACTTTTTATCATCTTTATAACAATGAATTTCATCATTCTTTATATAAGAAGTATCATTAACAATATTCTCAAATATCTTAATATTATCTAAATATAAATCAGATGATTCATTACCATTATTTAACATATACAAAATTCCATACTCAGTTTGGCAAGCTCCAATAAAAGTATCCTCAACTTTTTTTAAGCACGTTACATAATCATCTCCGATTATATATTGGTACTCTTTTCCGTCAGCCACGAAATAAATACTCTTTTCATTAGCCACGTTCATATATATCACTTTAAAATTCTTTAACTGTTCTATACATTCTTTTTTTCCTGTACTCAGATTACATGTTATTATTTTTCCATCTTCATCAAGATAAAAAATAGTATCATCAAATAAATATAAATTCGAACAATTTTTATCTTCACTAATCAATGTTGAACCATAATGATCATACTCAAACTTTTCCTCATCAGTTAAATCACCAGATAAATACTTCATACCTACATCCTCATTCGATTCATGAAGTTTATTTGCTTCATCCAGGTCATACTTATAAATTCCCGATTTCTCACAAGAAATTTTTATTGAACTTTTGTCTTTATCAAAAAAACAAAAAGATTCCTTCTGAAATACAGACGTTGTATATCCCCAATCTGCCTTCCCACTAAACACATCTTTATTATATTTGCCTTCTACTATTTTGACTTCTGAATTTTTTTCTTTTCCATTATCAATTTCAGCATTGCTAACATCATCACCATTCTCAACAACTTCACTGCCTAATTCCACTCCAGTTTCCTGAACACTGTCCTTTTTCTCTACTGTACACCCTGCTAATAACATTACACTTGCCATTGTTACAATTACTATTCTCTTATCCATATTTTTTCCTCCTAATTTAAAATGATATATTCAATTATGTCCCACATATTCCATCAGCATCTAATCCATAATCTACTTTTCAACTGTTCCCTCTATTATACCTTTAGCATCTTTTAACTGGTTTATATCTATAGTATATCTATCATAATTTCTAGTTTTTGAGTCCATTTTGTAATAGAATATCTGCCCATCCATAATTCCACAACCTTCTCCATCAATTCCATCGTTTCCTTCTATAATTTTTATATCATTGATATAAAAATCACTTACATTATCTCCACTTTTTAGTAAATATAATATTCCATATTTAGTTTGGCAACATCCGATAAAATTATCAGGCGCTTTCTTTACTTTTGTTACCTTTGTATCTCCCATTATATATTGATATTCCATTCCATCAGACACAAAATAAATACTCTTATTATTGGCAACATTAATAAACTGAATATTAAATTCTTTTAATTGCTCAATTATTTCTTTTTTCTTTGTTTTAAAATCATATGAATATGCTTTTCCCTCACTATTAACATAATACATAACATCTTCATATACAGTTAGATTAGTACAATTTTTATCCTCTACTAATAATTCAGATCCATAATGAGTATAAATAAAACTTTCTTCATCTGTTATAGTTCCTACATTGTATTTGTAATCTAAATCTTGATCTTTCTTCTGCTGCTCCTCCACCTTTTTATAATCATACTTATATATACCTGTTTCTTCACAATTTACAGACATATTGTTTCCGTTTACTTCATAATGACAATCATTATCTTTACCAAATAGGATCTTATCATATCCCCAGTCATACTTATCTCCTAAATTATCATTATTATATTTTCCCTCGACAACCTCTATATTAGACACTTTCTGTACTGAAGATTCTGCATTGTTTTCTGTTTTATCTTCATTCTTATCTTCTGTAACCCCATCCTCATTAACATCTGCAGACTCACTATTCTCAACAACTTCACTGCCTAATTCCACTCCAGTTTCCTGAACATTGTCCTTTTTCTCTACTGTACACCCTGCTAATAACATTACACTTGCCATTGTTACAATTACTATTCTCTTATCCATATTTTTTCCTCCTATATAATCTTCCTCAAATATACTTTTAATTGCATAATAAAGACAAAATGATTTATAAGATTAACATACGATATAAATTTAATCACATTTTGGAAACATATAAATAAGACTTACCTTTATTCTGTCTGGCGCCATCTTTCCTGCCAGATAAAACTTAAGTAAAAATACCAGACAAAAAATCATTGAATTAATCAAATTTAGACATATAGTTAAAATATACCTATCTTTTTCAACAATCCATCTTTATACCCTTATAAACTCTCCAAACTTTTTATTACATTAATATCTCCATTAATCTACCACATTTTTCATTTCTTACTGACATTCTAATACAATAAGAACATACTGTCAACATAATAGCGGTTTATTTTATAGTTTTTTAATATTTTGTTACTGTTCTCGGTAACAATCAAAAAAAGAGAGACTAATTCTCTCTCTTTAAGATATAACTTAAATTCCAAAGTAAGTACAATGGCAAACTTATGGTATTAGTATTCTCAACATTATTAACTGCAATATTCTTCATTGAAATCTTAAATCCCATTTTTGCATTAAATTTCTTTACAAACTGCTTATAACTTTTTGCCTGAGTATTAGTTGCTGCCTTTACTTCAACTGGATATATATCACCCTCCTCTTCAAACAAAAAATCAACCTCTGCGCTGTTACCAGATCTCCAAAAATAAGGATTCTTTCCACAAACAAGCAATTCATTTAACACATAGTTTTCTGTAACAGCCCCTTTAATAGTTGTCAGCGTATCATCCTCCAGCAAACTCCTGCTGCTTATTCCCAGTCTTCTTGATAAAAGCCCTGTATCTGACATATAAACCTTAAAATGCGTTGCATTTGCATTAGCTGATAATGGTATCTCGGCATTTGAAACTTGCTCTACAATATTAATTAAACCTGCATTCTTAAGCCACTGTAAAGAAGACTCTAATTCGTGTGCTCTTTTTCCTTCCTTAACATGAGAAAAAACAAACTTATTATTCTCTTTTGCCAACTGTTTAGGTATGGAATCCCATATCATGCGAATTTTCTCAATATCTGAAACAGGCACATGTTTTGAAAAATCATCTGCATAATCAGATAATATCTCATTCTGTATATCAGCAACAACAGAAAAGTCACTATTTTCAATATATTCAGAAACAACTTCCGGCATTCCCCCAACAATATAATATTCCTTTAAAAGTCTTTCTAACGGCTTAGTGTAAATCTGTGGTATCTCTCTCTCCACAGGCCATTCTTTAAATAATTCTATATATTTTTCTTCCCCTGAAGCAATTAGAAATTCTCTAAAACTCATGGGATACATCTGTAATCTGTTAACTTTGCCCACAGGAAATGATATATTCTTTTGTTTTAAGATTACACCAAGTAACGAGCCTGCACATGCAACATGCAATTCTTTCTTATTCTCACAAAAATACTTAAGAGCTGTTATTGCTCTTGGCACCTCCTGAATTTCATCAAATATAATCAAAGTTTTCCCACAATTAATTTTAATATTTTCAATAAATTCAATTTCTTTAATTATTCTTTCCACATCATAATCATATTCAAATATTTCTGCATATTTTTCGTTTGACTCAAAGTTAATATAACAGACATTTTCAAAATTCTGCTGTCCAAATTCCTTTAATACATACGTCTTTCCACACTGACGCACACCTGTTAACAATAAAGGTTTTCTTCGTTTACTATTTTTCCATTCCTCTAACTTTACAACAATATCTCTGTACATAATTCACGACCTTTCACAAAAGTCATACGACTTTTGTTATTATTATAACATTTTTCATATGACTTTTGCAAGTATGTTAACATTTTTCATATGACTTTTGTATTTCACAACCTAAAAAGGGGCTGTGAAAAAATAGGAAAATAAATTTTCCTAGGACTTCACAGTCCTTCTTTTTG
>JAILNW010000190.1 GCA_024691145.1 Lachnospiraceae bacterium | reverse complement strand
GAAAAAAGTCAATAGATAATTTAATTATAATTCGGCATTATTACATTTTGCCGAATTTCAATTAAATTAATTACTTAAAAAACCTCCAGCTACTTACATACAGCTGGAGGTTCTTTGCATTATAAATCAATATATTTTTTCAACTTTATAATTCATATAAAACTCAACTGGATTGCACAGTTCAGATTCTGATACCTTTCTAACATCCACTAGTTTTCGTTTAAATCTTTCTTTATCTCCTATAATATATATATCATCCCCCGCTGATAAATCTTCTATTTCCGTAATGCATCTCACAAATAATCTCATATTATCATTGTAAAATGTAATCATATTATACTGCTTCTTAACTTGTTCATCTGGATGCCTGAAGTAATATTTTCCAATAATTCTGGCAGTTAATTTGTTATATAAATAAAAATCAATTCCATGGCCATAATCCTCGTGGCAGGTTGCAATATCATTAAAAACTACAGGCTCATTTATATTATCGGGGATAACAACAATTGCATCCTCAAAAATAAAGTCAACTGTATCCAAAAGTCCGCAAAAGCCTGTTTCTATCTCAGTAACAAACAGTTTCTCTCTTAATTTTTCTCTTCCAATAGCTCTCTTCGGAAGCTGTGACATTGATAATTTTATATTACCATCATCCAGTTTATGTATATTGAGCTGCAACCCTATTTCTGTTCTAAGATATCCTCTTAAAATGCTCCAAATTGGTATTCTTACATTTTTTTTTGGAGGAGCCAGTTTAAGCCTATCTATTCTCTTTCTTATCTTATCTGCAAGTTCTTCATACTCTTTAAAATGTTCATGCAAAATAAGTCCTATGGCAAATTCTGCCTGTAAATAACATCTATAAGCCTCATCATACTTTTTTAGACCCTCTTCATATATTCCAAGTTCAAGTGCAGCTTTGGCAAATGATGATGCTCCAAAATGAAGTATTTCATAACTTTTTAAAAAATCTTTCCATTCCTCTTCATAAACATTCCTAACAATTTTATAGGCAGAACGGATATTTTTAACCACACCCTTACCAGTGCTTAACATTTCAGCTACCTTATATTTAGAATAAACCGATTCCCCCAGCATACCTACTGAATAATATTTAAATGCCATATCATAATCTGGCTTTCCATCTGTACATATACCATTGTAATATAAATCTCCAAGCAACTGTGCATAATCACGCTCACCTGTTATATTATATAATTTTATCAGGTATTCATATGCCTTATCATAATCAACCTCATAGCACTCAGAACCATAGTAATATCCATATGCTTTGAATTTTAAACCTGTAACATCCTCATTATTACTTAATTCATCAGCAAATTTTCTGCATAAACTAATATCTGTTTCAGAAATTTCTTCCTCTTCACATATTTCTAAAAATTCTTTTTTATATTGATCAAAATATTCTCTTTCACCAACAGGCTTTTTTTCATTGTCCAAACATTGTTCAATGCAGCTCATTGCGTATTCTATTGCCTCATCAAGTGTACAATGTTCCTCAGCATGCTCATATAATGCATTATTAAATTCATCAAAAATATCACTAAGATAATCATATCTGTCTGGCAAATTATCTATTTCTTCAAAGCCATAAGGACTATTTTCAAAACCTACTCTATATTCATCACTTGTACATATAAATTTATCTAATGGCTCAAACCATTCTTCATACAATGTTTCTATATCATCACCTGACTCTTTAATATTCTCTATTGCAGCCAGCATATCATCAATTGTAAAAACATATGACTCTGATAACAAAACATAATCATAATTCTTAAGTAATTCAGAATACTTTATCTCATATCTGCATAAATGCTTCATCTGTTCTGAATTAATGTATAGAATATTCTCTGACATTTTGCTTTCCCTCCCAATTATTTACATATACCTATATTATATCATCTTCGCAACTTTTTTTAAATGATAATTAACATAAAAAGTATTATTATAAAATCATAAGGTGACCGTAAAAAAATAAATCAAAAAGGAGATGTAAATTATGTTTGTAATTAACGAAGAAAATTTAAGGAATATTATTAAGGTATGGCTTAACAGCAAAGATGATATCGAGGACAGCTGTTTAGAACAGGCTTACAATCTTGCAAACCTTCCATTTATACATAAGTGGGTTTGTTTAATGCCAGATACACATACAGGAAAAGGAATGCCTATCGGTGGTGTTATTGCCACAAATAACGTTGTTATTCCTCATGCTGTAGGCTCTGATATTGGATGTGGCATGGTATTTATTGCAACTAATATAAAGTATGCTGATGTTAAAGATATTCAGACTGGTAATGGAACCATGATTCAGGCCATTGTAGGTAATATTATGAGAAGCATTCCTACTGGTACAGACAGATATAAAACTAAGATGGAATGTGAAACTATGGACAAGGCATTTAATGAAATTGAAAAGTATAAGGCAGATATTGACCTTCTGCCACTTTTAACAGACGCTTACCACCAAATCGGAACACTTGGCGGTGGCAATCACTTCATAGAATTACAGGTAGATGAAGAAGGTTACCTTTGTATAATGATTCACTCAGGAAGCAGACATTTCGGTAAGGAAATCGGAGATTATTTTAATGCAAAGGCTGCGGAACTTAACAAGTTATGGTACAGCGATGTACCTGAAAAGGCAGGACTTGCATTTCTTCCAGTAGATTCTGAATACGGACAGAGATATATTACATGGATGAATCTTGCACTTGAGTACGCATTTGAAAACAGAGAAAAGATGCTTAATAAGGTTTGTGAAATTGTTAAGGAACAGATTGAAAAGCACACAGAAATGACTGTTGAATTTTCTGACAAGATTAACTGCCACCATAACTACGCAGCCCTTGAAAACCACTACGACAAGAACGTTTGGGTTCACAGAAAGGGTGCCACAAGAGTACGTGAAGGCGAAATGGCTGTAATTCCAGGTGCCATGGGTTCTTACAGCTATGTTGTAAGGGGAAAGGGTAATCCCGAATCATTCCATACTTCTTCACATGGTGCAGGACGTCTGTATTCAAGAACTGGTGCTAAGGCTGAATTTTCTGTAGAAAAGGTTATGGTTGACCTTAAGGAACAGGGCGTTATACTTGGAAAGAAGAACAAGCTTGATGTTGCAGAAGAATGCCGTTTTGCATACAAGGATATCGACAAGGTTATGGCTCAGCAGACTGATATTGTAGATGTTGTAAGAAAGTTAAAGACTGTAGGGGTTGTAAAGGGATAAATAAAAAGTTGGCAAAATTCAAGTTTTGCCAACTTTTAATGTTTTTTTGCCAACTTTTCATAAATTTATGCAAACTCAGTTAAGTTTTGCCAACTTTTTATGTTTTTTTTGCAAACTTTTTTATAGTTTTGAAAACTCAGTTGGCAAAACTTATAAAAAAATCTCTTCAATAGCTGCAAAAACAGTAACAATATATCCTCCAATAAATCCTAAAGAAACAAGTATTAATATACATAATTCAAAAAAAACATATATACTCTGTTTTCCATACTTGTCATAACAACAGCTTTTATCCTCTGGATTATAAAAAATCTCCAAATTATCATCTTTTTTATATGTCCCATACATGGTCTTTGTTAAGCTTACTGCAACATGTTCCTCTCCATCTGCCTCGTAAACAACAACTGCCGACTTTCCTTCAAGTAATGGATATGATTGGTTCTTAAAAATTTGCAAAATGTTATATTCCTCTCGAATTATTACTGCATCTGCTCTCTTTGTACACTTCTTAACTTTTCTTCTACGACTTATTATATCCTTAATTCTTACCATTAACACTTTGAATAAATATATGTCTATTACAGTCCAGCCAACAAAAATCAATAAGCCCAAAGATATGCTTATATCTCCCAATATAAATCCTACTCCAATTAAAGAAAAAATAACAAAAAAACATCTTCCCAAAAATTTATTATCTTTTTCATGTTCAATTCCCTCTTTATCATAACAAATTTCTGGCTGATTAACATCTACATATAATACAATATCTGCATCTCTCTTATATATATTTGTAAATGGTCTTGCAACATCATATGTTTCATATATCTTTCTATCAACTTCATATCTGACCTTTGCTCTATATCCACCAAATTGAGGTTGTTTGTCCATATAATCTCCTATCAGTACCGCCTCACAATCAAGAACTTTGCCAATTACCTTATATCTGCATTTTTCAATAATTATATTTTTTTTCTTTTTGCTATTCTTTCTAATTGTTTCAAATATATACAATAAAAACATACAAAACATAAGAAAAAAAATTCCCATAATTAATGAACCTGTACTGATCATAAAAATCCTCTCCTTTGGTAAATATGTTTTCTATATTATTATTCCATTAACTAACATAAGCAAGAAAATCAAAAATATCGCCATTAATATAACCATAATAAAACTAAATAATAAAATAGAAAATATCCTTACACCATATTTATTACCAATGTTATCGTAACAGCAGCTTACGTCATCTGGATTATAAAAAATCTCAATTTCATTACCAGGCTTATAAACTCTAAAAAATGCCTTATTCATACTAGTTGCAATAACTTCTTCCCCATCAACATTAAACCTTACAACAGCCGACACACCTTCTGGTGAATTATATAAACCATTATTACTTATCTTTAAAAATCTGTACTCCATTCGTACAATAATTGCCTTTACTTTTTTAGTACAATTTTTTATCTTTCTGTTATATACTGATAAATCCTTAGAAAGATATATTACCATACGAAACTGTAGATAAATCATATATGGAAATATAGTTATAAACATTGCCGGCAAAACAATTTTAATATTTCCAGTAACCAATAATAATCCCATGGCACAAATTGCTGTTATTAAAAATCTCTCTGTTTTTTTATTATCTGTCTCTAACTCAAGCCCCTTTACATCATAGCAGTATTTCGGATTATTTTCATCAACCAATAACTCTATTTCTTCATTTCTTTTGTATATCTCCTCATATGGACGTGCCAAATCATATACTTCAAACTCTTCCCCTTCGAATTCATAACTAACCTTAGCCTTATAGCCTCCAAACTTTGAACCTTTAGCATAATAGTCTCCAATTAATATTGCTTCATAATCCAAAATTTTCCCAATTACCTTACACTTACATTTAGCAATCTTTCCCTTTCTCTCCTCTTTTTCCTGGCCATTAAACATTCTGGAAAACAATAATACACTAGGAGATAACAAAATAAACATTATCCCAATAATTCTCATAAAAATAACTTCCATAATAAACTCCTTCCAAATCTTTTATAACTTTATCTTGATTATATCACATTTAAAATTTCTATTGTATTAGAAAATAATTAAAAATACCATGATGACTTTGCAATCATCATGGTATTTTTAATTAAGTATATAACTCATTATTTTTTATTTATTATTTCCTTATAACGATTCATATTATCGTTTGTAAATCCTACCATTACATTCGGATTCTTCTTTACAATTTCTTCAACAATCTCATTATATTCATCAAGCTTCTTTTCACTTACTGGACAAGTATAGAATTTCTTACCACTACTAAGTTTAACTATCAGGAATATCTTTTTTACTTCATCAGGGTTATCTAATCCCAGTTTATTCTTTGAATTTCCTGAAATGTAAATCCAGGCTATATCAGAATATCTGCAGACATTCACGCCTACATTCATAGAAGCAAAATATCTTCGAAGAAATATTACTTTTTCCTTTAGATATTCCTTAATATCCTGTGATAAAAAATCTTCTTCTAATTCTGCCTTATCAACATATTTGGAATAAAGCATAATTTTAATACAGCCTTTAATTATAACCAGCAAATAATAAAATGCAATACAAAATGTTATAATACGGCATAATCCCAAGCATACAAATTCCGCAGATGTCAAATCAGGGCCAAAATATCCCATAATTAATGCAGATGACTTCCAAATAAGACTGCATATAAAAAAAGTCAATATAGTTAACAGATTAAACTTAAAAATCTTCTTAAACATTTTTATTCCCCTCATAAAAAAAGAAGTCATGCTGCATAAAAACACAGCATGACCTAGTAGTTTTTTTATTCTTATGCTTCCATACCGATCTTTATAGCCTTCTGGTTTAATTCAATCATAGCAGCCTTCTTAGGAGGAATAACTTTGTTAATAGCCTTGTCAACAGACTCAGCAGTAACAAAACCAAGTTCCTTGAAAGCCTTTCCTAAAAGAATAATGATTGCACATCCCTTTAAGCCTTCTTCGTCAGCAATTCTTGTTGAATCAATATAGTAAACGTTAACATCTGTACGCTCAACCTTGATATCAATCATAGTGCTGTCTACAAGAATTGTACCACCTGGAACAACCTTATCAACGAACTTCTCAAGAGAAGGACGGTTCATGGCAACAAGTAAATCAGGAGCAGTTACAAGAGGAGATCCGATAGGCTCATCACTTACAACAACGCTACAGTTACAAGTACCACCACGCATCTCAGGACCATATGAAGGTAACCAAGAGATTTCCTTTTTATCAAAAAGTCCTGCATATGCTGTAACTTTACCAGCGAACAATATACCCTGTCCACCGAAACCAGCCATTAATATATTAGTAGTCTTTGCCATTATTTATTACCTCCTTCTGCAGTAACATCTTTGTATACACCAAGAGGATAATACTCAAGCATGTTATCCTGAAGCCACTTCATAGCCTCCTGTGGAGATAATCCCCAGTTAGTAGGACATGTAGAAACAACCTCGATAATAGAATATCCACGCTTGTTAATCTGGTTCTCAAAACCTTTCTTAATAGCCTTCTTAGCTATATTAACATTCTTTACAGAATCAACAGTTACACGCTGTGCAAGAGCTGTTCCGCTAAGAGTAGATAATAACTCACATACTCTGATAGGATGACCTGCAACTGAAGTATCTCTACCATAAGGAGTTGTCTGAGTAACCTGTCCTGGTAATGAAGTAGGAGCCATCTGTCCACCTGTCATACCATAGATAGCATTATTAATGAAAATAACTGTGATGTTCTCACCACGAGTAGCAGCATGAACTGTCTCAGCCATACCAATAGCTGCAAGGTCACCATCACCCTGATATGTAAAGATTACATTGTCAGGAAGTGAACGCTTAAGTCCTGTAGCAACTGCTGGCGCACGTCCATGAGGTGCCTGAACCATATCACAATCAAAATAATTATAACTAAAAACTGAGCATCCAACAGAAGCAACACCTACTGTCTGTCCAACAACGCCCAACTCGTCTAAAACTTCTGCAACAAGACGATGTACAATACCATGAGTACATCCTGGACAATAATGAAATGGCACATCTGATAATGCCTTTGGTCTTTCAAATACTACTGCCACGATTACTCCTCCTTTCCTGCAAGCTTCTTAATCTGAGCAAGAACTTCATCAGGTGTAGGAATGATACCACCAGTACGTCCGAAGAACTCAACTGGTTTCTTGCCTTCAACAACAAGACGTACATCATCAACCATCTGACCTTTGTTCATCTCAACTACAAGGTACTTAGAAGCTGTATCCATAGATTTCTTAATAGTCTTATCTGGGAATGGCCATAAAGTTATAGGACGGATAAGTCCAGCCTTAATTCCCTGTGCACGTGCCATATGAACAGCACTTCTTGAAACTCTTGAAGAAGCACCGAATGCAACTACGATAATGTCTGCATCCTCTGTCATGAACTCTTCTGCACGCTGCTCATTTTCCATAATAAGCTCGTATCTCTGATAACGCTCGTTAATGAGATCTTCAAGCTCCTGAGGCTCAATATATAATGAATTAATAATATTTTTCTTTCTCTTATTCTGATGTCCGTTAGTTGCCCATGGCTTCTCTGGAATATCCTGATCATTCTTCTCTGGGAACTCAACTGGTTCCATCATCTGTCCAAGCATACCATCAGAAAGAATCATAGATGGTACACGATACTTCTCGCCTACTTCATAAGCAAGCTTAACAAAGTCAACCATCTCCTGAATAGTAGATGGAGCAAGTACGAACATCTGGAAATCTCCATGTCCAAGTGCCTTAGTTGCCTGCCAGTAATCAGACTGTGAAGGCTGAATACCACCAAGACCCGGGCCACCTCTCTGAACGTTAATAATAAGTGCTGGGAGATCAGAACCTGCTATATATGAAACACCTTCTGATTTTAAACTAACTCCTGGAGAACTTGAAGAAGTCATCGCACGAACACCTGCTGATGATGCTCCAAGAACCATGTTAATTGCTGCTATCTCTGATTCTGCCTGTAAGAATGTTCCACCTATCTTAGGCATTCTCTTAGACATGTATGCTGCTATCTCTGTCTGTGGTGTAATCGGATAACCGAAATAATGTCTGCAACCACACTGAATAGCTGCCTCTGCAAGGGCTTCATTACCCTTCATTAAAACCTTCTCTGCCATTTGGTTTTCCTACCTTTCTACTGTAATAACTACATCCGGACACATAATAGCACAGGATGTACAACCTATACATTTTTCCATATCAATGATTGTTGCCGGGTGATAACCCTTGCTGTTCATCTTCTCTTTTGACAAAGCCAAAATCTGTTTTGGACAAGCACTGACACACAAACCACAACCTTTACATAATGTCTCATTGATTGTAATTTTAGCCATAAATTCTCCTCCTTATCTTATTATAAGTTACTATTCCCAGACTGTCTTAACATATATATCAACAGGATATATGTCAGACATATTATCTATAGCCAACAATTCCTCATGTAAATTTTCAGGAACTGTAGTATACAAAAGTGGCAGCTTAGCTAACTCTGAAACCCTCTTGCCATAATCAAAAGCTTCAGTAATAGTCGAAAGCTTTGTTAACTGTTTCAAATGCGAATTATTAACTATAGCTGTTGCCTTAAGTCTTGTGGCACACTCTATCTCTCTAAGAATCTGTACTGCATCCTCTGGTTCCGCAATAAGATTACGATATTTGTTAACCACATATAACATCTCATAATCAGCATCTGAAAAATTAGTGAAAAATCTGCCAAGTACAGTAGCACCTGCATCATCTCCTCCCAAATCAATAACTATATGTCCTTCTTTAGCAAATATAGTATAAATATCTTCAGGAAGTGAAGGAATATCCACATTAGTACCAGCATAAACAGGTGCGATAACATCTATATCATGTTCACCAAGAATCTTCCTGTAGTCAGAGGAACGAAAATAAGGATTAACAAGATCCATATCCACAAGGGTAACCTTCTCCCTCTTCGACAAATTAATCGCCATATTAATAGCAAAATTAGTCTTTCCACATCCATAATGTCCACTTATTATTGTTATCTTACCCATCAATTATTCACCGTCCAGTTTTCTGTTAATATAAAGCGCTGATAAAATGCCATAATCTTCCAAATTATAAAGAAATATAATTACCAGCTATCACATTATCATATCACAACATGCATAATAAATCAAGATGTATGTCGGTTAAAAGTTTAACAAATATTTTAGTGCCTCGCCGCAGTGCGATCCTCGCGGAGCATTTTTATTTAATAAATAAAAACAGAGTGAGATACTCACTCTGAATTGTCTATATAATTAATTTACTAATCAGTCCTCTTCATTCTCCTTAAATATAATCTCATCAGGATAAACAAGTCCAAGTTTTTCTCTTGCAACATCCTCCGCAAACTGCTTAGTCTGCACATATGCTTTAAACTCTTCTATCTCATCACTTCTCGCCTTTTCTTCATCCAGTCTTACGTCTAACCTTGAAATCTTGTTATTATACTCAAGCTGCTTCTTCTTCAGATTGATTCTCTGATAGTTAATTACAAGACATATAATAATTGCTATTACTATAGTTATTGCAAATCTGAACTTTCTAAGCTGTCTGTTCTTCTTATTATCTTCCTTTATCTTTTTTAATTGTGTCCAGGCTATCATATATATCACCTCATTCAAAACCCAGAATAACAAAACGTTCCTTTTCACGAATAAATCTCTATATATTTATTATAATATCATATTTATAATAAATCAACAGTAATTATCCATTCTTTTCCATATATTCTATATCGGCTTTTCTCCTCTTAAACTTAGCCTTAATATGCTGGTTTATAAAGCTTTTAATGCTTATTATTACCGACTTTGCGGTACTTACAAGTGCCTTGCTGAATATAGTTATATACAGTATCATTCCTATCCCATAGGAAAAAAATATAAAGCCCCTTAGTATGCCACTGTTATTATTCTGTATTATGCCAAATGCTTTAAATCCTGCAAATATTCCAAAACAAACATCTTCAGCAAAAATTATGTTCCTGTTGCTCCCAGTTATTATCCTTATTATTCTTATTAAATCATATATAAAAACAATCAGATAACCATACACAACGCACACTAAAAACACATGCCACTCATTATTAATGATTTCATTCATCCAAATATTCTTCCCAAAAATGAGCCGGATTTTTTATGGGCTGGATCATTATAAATAATGCCATCAATACGTCCTTCAATATCAGTTTCCCCTTTTTCAAGGTTTATACCGGTAATATGAAGTTCATCACCCTTTATCACCATATCCCCCAAAGTACTTTCAAGCAGCACTTCGCTGGCATCAAATGATATTACATCAACAATCCCCGTTAATGAAATATTCTTTCTGCCTGACATATTTACTTTGTGATTACGGTTATTAACAGCTTTATCATCAGCGTGTTTCTTTGCATACTGAATACGTTCCTCCATACGACACCTCATATATTATTTTTAATAATATATGCTGTAAACTTATAATTATGACTTTAGAGACATTCGTACATATTATCAGCATCTTCTTTTTTGATTACATTGTCTGTCGCAAGAACCTTAACATTCATCTCTTTGTTACCAAATTTAATGTTAATTACGTCTCCAATCTTAACCTCTGCTGAAGCCTTGGCGATTTTGCCATTAATGCTTATTCTTCCTGCATCACATGCCTCATTTGCTACTGTTCTTCTCTTAATCAGTCTTGATACCTTTAAATACTTGTCTAATCTCACTTTTATCACCTTACCTTACTGTTTTCTGTCTTCAACATCAAATGATGCAAAATCCTTTATACATTCCGAATCCTCATTCTTTAATTCATCAGTAACAACCTCAAGAAATGCCTTTAAAGCCGACTCTGCATCTTCATTTGTTAATTGTGTTTTCTGAGCTATAGCCCCAACAAGTTCTTCTTTACTCATAAACTGCCTCCATCAATTGAATTTATCTAGTTAATCTGATTTGCCAAAAAAATGGCTGCACACTTTGCAAGTTTCAAATCCCCTTCTCCTAAAGCCATTCTATTGTCTTTTCCAAATACAGCCACTGCACCAAGTGCGTCACCATTGGCTATGATAGGACATATAATCTGGCTTGAAAAGGAATCTTCCTCCGACAGATTAACATACTTCTTTTCACCCTGTTTTGCAACAATCGTAAGTCTTCCATTAACAGCATCGTCCCATTCTTTTGATATAGCTCTTCCTTCCATCTCTTTTCTTCTCATGCCCGATACTGCAATAACCTTGTCCCTGTCAGTAATACAGGCTATCTGTCCTGTAGATTGTGCCAGGGCATCTGCATACTGTCTTGCACAGTCATTCAGCCTGTCCATTGGAGAATACTTTCTTAGATGAATAAATCCATCCTCTGTACTTATCTCCATTTCCTCCCCTTCCCTGATTCTAAGCTGCTTTCTTATTTCCTTAGGTATAACAATTCTTCCTAATTCGTCTATTCTTCTTACAATACCACTTGCTTCCATTATCCGCCTCCATAATAGTTATATAGTAAGTATTGACCTAAGAATAAACTTTATACAAGTAAATATTATATCACATATGAATTTATAATGAAATACCCAAAAAAGAGGTGCCAGCTTTTTATTCTGGCACCATACTTATTAACTAGTCTGTTGTACTTTTTCTCTTATTTCTCTTTCATGTTTCATCTTTTCTTCCATCGCCTTTTCTTCAACAATGGCCTTATCTCGTCTCTCTGCAACTCTCTTTTCAATCTGTGGTTCCATATGAAGAAATACATTTGCAACAATAGGATCAAAATGTGTTCCCGCATCTTTTTTTATAATTTCAAATGCTTCATGTACAGGCATGGCATCTTTATATACACGCTTTGAAATAAGTGCATCAAAAACATCTGCAACAGCCATAATTCTTGCTGCCAGAGGAATTTCCTCACCCTGAAGTCCCTCAGGATAACCTGTTCCATTCCATTTTTCATGGTGATATAAAGCAACATCCCTTGCAACCACAATAAGGTCTTCATCGGCATCTTTTCCTAAAATGTCTCCGACTATTTCTCCACCATATACAGAATGCATTTTCATTATTTCAAATTCTTCCGGAGTAAATTTTCCTGGTTTATTTAAAATTACATCGGATATTTTTATCTTTCCAACATCATGTAATGGTGCTGACTGAATAATGTTTCTCACATATTTATCATTAATTACATCTGAACATAAGCCACGTTTTTGAAGTTCCTTTACTATAATTGAAACATAATATACAGTATTTATAACATGTTCTCCTGTATTACCATCTCTGCTTTCAATCATTGAGGCCATACTTCCAATAACTGACCACTGGAACTGTTCCATCTTTTCAGCTGCTGCAAGTATCTCCTTTGTCTGCTCAGCAACTTTTTCTTCAAGCTCACTACTGTGCCTTTCAAGCTGTTTCCTGTTTTCATAATCTTCCCTTGCATTTCCAACAATCCATGTAAAAAATGCAATTATCCATACGCATACAATTATAAGATATAATATATACCAGCCATTTTCCCACATCTGAGCTTCTTTAACAATCTTAAAACTCTTAGAGTCTAGAACCTTTGTTTCATCTGCATTAAATATTTTTACAATTACATTATATTCTCCATGTTTAACATTTGTTAAAATTACAGGTTTAAGCTGATCCTGAGGCAGAATTTCAATTTCTTCGGTATTGTCAATTCCATCGATATAAAACATTACCTTTACTTTATCAAGGCAGTAGTTTCTTACAGATGCCTTGAGAGTTAACTTTGAACAGCTTGGATCTACCTTATACACACCCTGAGCAGCTTCAACATTCTTGCCATCTGCAACCACACTGGCCATTCCAAACTTATATTCATGTCTTTTTATCTCAGAATCAAATAAAAATCTTGTAACTCCATCATTACAGCACATATAAATATAATTTCCATCAATGCAATTCCATGAATTTGCTGTAAAGCTTGATGTAAGACCATTAAATCTCCTGTAATGCCTGCAAATCATCTTGTCATAATTTTTCTTGAGAGACTCTGTGCTAACAACATACATACCATTACTTGATAATACATATGCATTTTCTTCATAAAATAATATATCATAATTATTAAAGTATGGAAAAGCTGTTATAGGAGTTACCTTTCCGCTTTTCATATAACATAATGAATTACTTGTTACCAAAAAGAACTCTTTACCTGTTCTGTGGGCAATTCTAAGTATTACATTAGATGAAAGTCCATCCTTATCTGTTATATTATTAATTATAGCCTTATTCTTTATTATATAAATTCCTGCCCCATCACTTCCTGCATAAAGATTTCCCTTATCATCAAGTTCAAGGCAAAGAATCTGTGAATTGGCAAGCCCCTGTTCTGTTCCTATAACTGCTGTTACTTCATCATCCTCCAGGAAACTAATTCCATCACTTGTTCCAACTGCCATTGTACCATCTTCCAGTTCAATGATACATCTTACTCTGTCACTGCTTAGGCCATTTTCCTTTGAAGTAAAAAACTTTATATCTCCATTAGCAGACAAACGTGCAAGTCCTTTATCTGAATAACTGCAAATCCAGAGATTATTTTGTGAGTCCACATACAAACATCTTATTCTCGCATCTCCCATATAAGCAGTAATAATATTATCAACTTTTTTGTTGTTTTTTATATCAATTGCCTCTAGTCCTGAATCTGTTCCACAATACAGCACACCATTATATAACTTGACTGCATTTACAACATCACTTTCTATTCCAGCTGTTTTAAACAAATATTCAAAATTATTTTCGGAAAGCTTCAATGCACCATATCTTGAAGATGTAAGCCATATATTACCTTCATAATCCTCATGCATCCACTCTATGGATTTATTAAAATTCTCAATTTTCATATTGTAGAATACATCGTTTACTATATAGCCAAAACCTGAATCTGCACTTATCCATAGCCTGTCCTTCTTGTCAATATTAATATTGGCGACACTTCCTATATCATCAAGCTTTATAGATTCTACAATCTGCATAGCATCCTTAACATCTAACCTTATAATCGAACTCTTTGATGTTCCAAGATAAACATTTTCCCCATCTACTCTGACACATGTATAAAAATTCTCATCATCCTTTGAAGAAAACTCTTTCTCCACCTTGCCATTTTTAATAACCCATACATCACCCGTCTTTAGAACACATATGACTTTATTGTCAATTACATCTATAGAACTTATATAGGTTGTATCTTTCAGCAACACCTTAACTTTATTATTTTTTATAACAGCTATATTCTCTGTTGTTCCTACATATATACTGCCATCTTCTGATTTTGCAATTGAACGAACCGAGTTACAGCCCAATCCCTCTTCTTTTCCATAATTTGTAAACTTTCCATTAGCATATCTTATTACACCTTTATCGTTAGTACCAATCCACAGAACACCTCTGTCGTCAGTTACCATGGCAGTTACATTTGAGATACGTCCTTCTGTGATAAATTCAAATTCATTTCCATCATATCTTGTAAGACCCGCATAACTTCCTATCCAGATATATCCATCATTAGTTTCTGCTATAACATTTGCTTCTGATGACTGCATTCCATTTGAAGAGTCATATATTGTTTCATAATAGTTGCCGCCAAATAATTTTTTGTTATCTTCCTTTACACTTAATAGTTCCGCACTTTCATCTGTTTCTGCCATTATTTCTGTTTCTTCAGTTTCAATTTTGCTGTTATCACTGGCATATGCTTTTGCAGGCAAAAGCAGTGTACTTTGAAATACAAGAATAATAACCACCGCACCTGCTATTGACTCTCTTATTTTCTTTATTCTTTTATCTTCATTTTCCTCAAGTATTCGGATTAATTTAAATGCGATTACAGCGCTTACCTGCTTATCAATTATCTCAAGCACTGCTTCATCAAGCAAAGCGCACAAAACCACCGGGACTTTATACCATTTTAACATGTCATAAAATGCATCGCCCCAGATATTATTAGACTTTCCACCAAAAAATATCATATTTGTTATCATTGATGTAATCATAGCAACAAAACCAAGTCCAAAACTTGATGTTGTTGCACTTTTGAAATTATTAAAATATCCTCCCTTTACACACACGCACACAAGAGCTGCTATCATCAGTCCAGAAAAAACATAATACTGACTGCAGCCATCATATGCTCCATATATAAGACTTGTAAAGGCCGCCACCGGAAGGGCAGTCACTGCTCCTCCATAGTATCCGGCAATACATGTGCCTATTATATCCAAATATAATGGTAAATTACATATATCTGCAATAAATTTACCAATTAAATTAATGCTCAAACTCAGACATATAAGTATAAACAAATTTTTTATCTTGATTGTCTTATCTTTATCCACCATTATACCTCCTAAATCATATTTAGGTTAAGTCAAAATGGTATTGCACCATCTTATTATATTTTACCATATTTTACCATTTAATTCAACGTGGACAAAATACCTAAAAATCTTGTAAATTTTCCTCTGCAGAGTTTATCAGTCTCAATAGAAATTTTTTCTAATTCATTAATTATAAATTCAGGATAATCACCAGTATATTCTATTTCAATCTCATAATCTGTTATTCCAAGATATTTATTATAATCGAGACATATTTCCACATTCTCATATTTTCTGCAAATCATCCTTTTTGTTTCCAGATATCCTAAATATTCAGCATCAAATAATTCTTTTTTTGTAAGGTCATATAATTGTTCCTTTGTAATCATTTCTGGTAATTTGTCTAACTCTTCTTCATATTCTTTTCTTACCTTTTTATTAATTAACTCAGCAAGTTCTTTATCATTGTCCTTATTTTCCACAGGACATTTTACCTGGAGATAAAATTTACCATCTATCTCTCTTACTCTGACAGTTGTATCTTTTTTCTTGTATCTGTCTTCTCTATCTCCAAAATAATGATTTACCTGTAAAATTGTTTCGTCATATTCAAAGTAATTATAAAGTCTTTCATACTGATTTTTTGTTAACATTATTTTTATTTCTTTTTCTATCATCTTGTCCTCACCTTTTTGTCTCTGTCTACAGAAAAGCAGGAAATCTCGTCATCGCAATGTTTAGAGATTTCCTACTCTGTATTTTAATATACTACCTGTTTAGTTAAGCCCTTGAACTTTCCAAACAGTACCTTTCTCTACAGTTGCAAGTGTCATTGTTCCATCATTTGTGTATACACCAATTACATATTTTCCGTCTTTTGTTTTATCTACAGTTCCATTCTGATCTTTCATAGCCTGAGGTACACCATTTATCGCTGTATACTCAATAATTCCAAGAACATTACCCTGTACAACTTTCTTCAGTTTCATATCTCCATTTTCTAAACCTGAAGTAAATTTTCCAACAGTTATACTTGATGATTCATTACTTTCGCCATAATTCTCAACATAGGTAATAATTCCATCACCATCTGGAAGGTCATTCTTCCAGCTTCCTTTATAAATATAATATTCTAACTTATTATAATGTATAGAAGCTGCGAAGTAAACCCCCTTTCCACTTCTTAAACCGTTATCAAAGTTTCCAAAATAATAATATCCATTTGGATATGCTGCCATTCCCACTCCAGTTTTTATCTCATCTACATAATAACCATTTACAAGATATTTTACTTTGTCTGGCTTTGCATTATATAAATCATGAACTTTTGCAAATCTTATCCAAGTATCTAAAACATTTCTCTCATAATACTTAGCAATGGCTGTATAAATATCCGGCAGCAAATCATCTGTCTGTCTTCCTGATATTACTACTGTTCCACCATTGATTTCCTGTACTGTTATACCTGATTTTTCAATATTTTCTGTTAACTCTGTTACAGGTTCTTCTGTAGGTTCTGGTTTCACAGTTGGTGCCACTGTTGGCTTTGGTGTAGGTTTTTCTGTTGGCTCTGCAGTTGGTTCTATTGTTGGTTCTGCAGTTGGCTCTACAGTTGGTTCTACAGTTGGTTCAACAGTTGGTTCTATTGTTTCTTCTGGCTTTTCCGATGTTTCTGTTTCATCACCATCTTTAACTTCAACATCCGCACCAGCTACTGTTTCTTTTTTCTCTGTATCATCTGCCAATGCACAGTATTGTTTATACATACTGTATATTGCAGGATCTGAATTAAGATTGTTATAAATATATAACATCTCTGTTGCTGCTGATGTATAATCTCCCTTTGTCGCATATACTTCACTTATTTTCTCTGCTATAGCAGGTGCATCAGCAAGTTCATGTCTAAGTGCCTGCTTTAAATAATTAAGTGCACCATCATAATTCTCCACCTCTACGCACATGTCAGCCTGCTTAAAATATTCGTTGTATTCCTTTTTCATCTTATAATTTCCATAAAACTTAAAGCCAACAATGCCTATAATGATAACTGCGGCAACTGCAGCAACACTTTGCATAATCTTTTCATTTCTCTGAGTACGCTGCTCCTTAATAGCCTCATAATCAATATGTTCCTTATAAAAAGTATGAATTCCAAGCTTTCTCTTTGACTCTTCATCAAGAAGCTTACCATAAGTAACTTCCTTTGGTGGCTCTTCGGCTTTCGGTGGTTCTTCAACCTTTACCTCTTCAGGCTTTGGTGGATCCTCTGCTTTTGGTGGTTCCTCTGCCTTTGGTTCTTCCTCGGCTTTCGGTGCTTCCTCGACTTTTACTTCTTCCGTCTTTGGCGCTTCCTCAACCTTTACTTCTTCCGTCTTTGGTTCTTCCTCGGCTTTTGGAGCTTCCTCGACCTTTACTTCTTCCGGCTTTGGTTCTTCCTCGGCTTTTGGAGCTTCCTCAACCTTTACTTCTTCCGGCTTTGGTTCTTCCTCGGCTTTCGGTGCTTCCTCGACCTTTACTTCTTCAGTCTTTGGCGCTTCCTCTGCTTTTGGCGCTTCCTCGACTTTTACTTCTTCAGTCTTTGGCTCTTCCTCAACCTTTACCTCTTCAGGCTTTGGTTCTTCCTCGACTTTTACTTCTTCGGTCTTTGGCGCTTCCTCAACCTTTACCTCTTCCGGCTTTGGTTCTTCCTCGGCTTTTGGCGCTTCCTCGACTTTTACTTCTTCAGTCTTTGGCGCTTCCTCGGCTTTCGGTGCTTCCTCGACTTTTACTTCTTCCGTTTTTGGCTCTTCCTTGATTTCCTCGGTTTTTGATTCTTCCTTGATTTCTTCCGTCTTTGGCTCTTCTTTATCTACATTATTACCGTCTTCTGAATCTTTTTTCTCCGTCTCTTCACTTCTGCCATTGTTCTTCAGATATTTTTTTGCCAGAATTTCCTCATCATTTTTTACTTTGAATTCAAAACCAACTTTTTTTTCAGGATTTTCGCCACAGATAAAGCAAAATATAGAATTATCTGGCAACTCTGCTCCGCAGTTCACACATATCATGAGCAATTCCTCCTTACTAATTGACTATCCCTCGTGTTTCTTTATATCATATCTAAACATTATGTCAATCTAATCGAATATCCCCATAATATGTTTTTCACCAGATGCACTTAGATTATTAACTACAAAAAATAAAGTACCCTAACTATATTTTACAATATTTTTACAAATTTTTCAAGTATATCTTATTCAATTCTCAAACACATTGTTTTTAAAAATATACAATAATATATAATTTTTTTTTAAATAATAATAGCAATTATTATTATTTATGATGTATAATATATAAGTTAAATGATTGT
>JAILNW010000139.1 GCA_024691145.1 Lachnospiraceae bacterium | reverse complement strand
TAGTAAATATAGTTACAGCTGTTGCTAATGTCTTAACTCCATATAAAATATATAAAACTGCTTTTGACTCATCTGCATTTGAAAAAGCTTTCTTTATATCGTAAAATGAAAATGATATATATGGTAGTAATGAAATGACTGCACCTATAATATATATTGCAAGAGCAAGTCTCCATGAATAATCTCCGGTAAAAAACATATAAACAAATCTTTTGGCTACTATATATACAACTGTGTATGTAACTACATCAATTAACATAGCTTTAATTATGACGTCTTTTACACTTTCTCCTAAGGATATTCTTATAACTACTTCTTTTTTTCGTCTTAGTGCCTCAATACAGTTCATTACAACTAATACAAAAGCCAGCATAGACCATACTATTATAATCATATCATTTTCTGTGGTTTCATATCTATCAAAGTATTTAACGTTATATTTACTAGATAATGCATTATATACAGATAATATATCTTTATCATTTCCTATGAAACTTATCATACATTTCATATTATTTTTTATATTCTTGAGTTCAGTAAAATCATGATATTTTACCGTTGTTTCCCCACTGGCAAATGACACATATTTTTTTTCCTTTAAATCCATCACATTGTATATGTTACTCTTAATTTCTTCTTCATTACCATATATATCAAGAACTGCCTTGTTTCTGGATATATAATAATTATCTGTTGAAAAAACATATATATTGTTCTTTTTTGCTTCTTCTTTTACGTCTAACAAAAAACTTTCTAACTTGTCATCTTCTACCTTATAATTCATTGAATGATAATATGCCAGGTCAAATCTTCCCAACTCATTTTGGAAAAGTTCAATCTGAAATACAAATCCAAGCAACAACACCAAAAAAAATAGAATACTTCTAACAACTTTCATTAATCAATACCTATCCCCCATACTTCATTAGCCTTATTATATAATATCTCTATCTGTTCATTATACTGGTTTACCAACTCCTGCTGGTCATCATATACAGCCGTCTTCTTATCCTTTAATTCAATCTGGTTACTTACACCATTGTCTTCAATTATGACTCCAACTTCCATATTTTTTCCATTATCAATTGGCCAAATAATTAAAGATGCTTTATCTTCCATATCGACAATTGCAAGATTTCCTGTCCAAGTAAAATAATCGGGCTTTTTTACTGAGTATGTATATCCTTCATTATCAACATATAATTTTTTACCCGATTTGTCAAACTCCTTAAATCCTTCTTCATATTTTGCATATGGTTTATAAGACACAATATACCATACCAGACTGTATGCTGCAATTATAAATACAACACTTCCCCAAATTACTAATAGTTTATTTTTATTCATAAATCACCTTGACACTTCAAGTGCGGACACCCGTGACTAAGTCACAAAGGAGCACACTTTAAACTAAGTCATTACCTTTCTTTTTTTATAAGATAACCCTGAGATGTTTCTAAAAATTTAATCTTTTTACAACTCAGGCTAGTCAATACCAGGCCAGCAGTCACTGTGTAGTAACTTTCATGCAAGCCCGCGACTTTAGTCGTGGGTTATTGACTATTTATTATACTATAAACAAAACTATCATATATATTATTTTAAACTATATTCTCCCATTGTCAATGAAACTCCGTATATCTTAAGAATCTTGTAAGAATTAAAAAAAGTGCCTTTCGACACTTTTTATCTATTATCCACCTTTTCAGGATACATATCATGATTAACCAGTCTGTCCCAGGCAACCTGTTCCCACTTTGTACCTGGTTTACCATAGTTACAATATGGATCGATTGATATTCCTCCTCTTGGAAGGAACTTTCCTAAAACTTCAATATACTTAGGGTCCATAAGTTTAATTAAATCATTCATAATGATATTAACACAATCCTCGTGAAAATCCCCATGATTTCTGAAACTAAATAAATATAACTTAAGAGACTTGCTCTCCACCATCTTTTCAGAAGGTATGTAAGATATATAAATAGTAGCAAAATCAGGCTGTCCAGTAATAGGACAAAGGCTTGTAAACTCTGGACAGTTAAACTTTACGAAGTAATCCCTGTCAGGATGCTTGTTTGGAAATGTTTCCAAAACATCAGGATTATAGTCTGATTTATAAACTGTATTATTATTTCCTAAAAGAGTAATGTCACCCTTCTCACTTTCTTTTCTTCCCTGCATCTCTTTACTCATAATCAACCTCCAATAAAGGATCTGTAACTCCATTTGCCTTAAATGCTGCCATTCTGTCTCTGCAAGTACCGCAAACCAAGCAAGGTTTGTCTTTACCTTCATAACAGCTCCATGTTAACTCATAAGGAACTTTAAGTTCTAAACCTTTCTTTATAACATCTGCTTTAGTAAGACTTACAAATGGTGCCTCAATACGAACACTTTCACCACTTCCTGTATATATGGCCTTATTCATGGCATCATTAAACTCTGTGCTGCAGTCCGGATATGCATTACCTGCTGCGTCATCACTGTGGGCACCATACATAATAACACTGCAGTCATTAGATATGGCAATACTTGCCGCTGAAGCAAGGAATAAACCATTTCTAAAAGGAACATATGTAGAAACCGGCTTTCCGTCTGTTTTTTCAAGCTGTTCTTTATAAGACTCCTTAGGTATCTCCTTATCTGAACCAGCAAGAAGTGAACAGTCTGAATCAGCAAATATAAGTGCCAAATCAAGTGTCTTATGTTTAACTTTATAATATTCTACAATCTTTTTGGCAGCTTCTATTTCCTTATTGTGCTTTTGGCCATAAGTAATAGATAACGCAATTACATTATCATTGCCATACTCCTTAACAGCCATGGCAAGACATGTTGTACTATCAATTCCACCACTAAATAAAACAAGTGTTTTCATAACAATTAACCTCTATTCAACTAATTCCTGTAAATCTTTTCTTTTCTTAAACTCACCAATATAAGTTCTTGTCTCAGTTCTTGCAGAAGCATTACGAATACCCCTTGCTGTCATACAGCTGTGAGAACCTACTATCTTAACACCAACATCAGGAGTATCTGCTGCCATAGATATAATCTCTGCAATATCCCTTCCAAGACGTTCCTGAAGCTGAAGTCTCTTAGAAGCCATATCACATATACGTGCAATCTTGCTTAAACCAAGAACCTTTCCCCTTGGAACATAAGCAACATTAACAGTCATATCATACATAAGAGCCATATGATGTTCACAATAACTAAACACAGATATATCCTTCATAATAATAGTTTCATCTATATCTGACTCAGGAACTGAAAATGTCTTACCATACATTTTTGCTATATCTTCATTAGTATAAGCTGTTCCCTCAAGAACTTCCTCTAACATACGAGCAACTCTTGCAGGAGTATCCACAAGACCCTCTCTGTCAGGATCTTCACCTATAGCCTCAAGAATACCTCTAACATGTAATTCAATCGCCTTTTTATCCATATCTATACACCTCTTTTATCAGGATCCCAAATATACTTATGAAGCTGCAGCTGCAATCTTACTCCATTCAGTTTCCTGTCTATAATAAAATCAACTATATCCTTCGCATCAATACTGCCAAAAACCGGACTAATATAAACATGACACTTATCAATTAATCCATATTTATCAATAACGCCTTTTGCAGTTTCCAAATCCTCAATGCTTCCAGCAACAAACTTAATTGTATCCTCTTTATCAAGATACATATAATTATCTGTAAGCATATATTTTTCCATGTTACTACAAGGAAGCTTGTAATCAAGTGTAAATACTGGTCGTAACTTAAGTTCTGCATACTTTTCTATACTTATACTTCCATTGGTTTCAATCTCTACACGGTGTCCGTTATCTATAAGATTTTCAATAAGAACCTCAATATTCTCCTGTAATAATGGTTCTCCTCCTGTAAGGGTTACATTAACAATGCCTGTAGAATTAACATACTCTGTAATCTCACTAACTGTCATACAGATGGCCTTGGCACTACTTGTATTAGCCCACTTTGTATCGCAATAACTGCAGGAAAGATTACATCCTCTAAATCTTATAAAAACTGCTGCTTCACCAGCTCTTGTACTTTCACCATTAATACTTACAAACTTTTCAACAACTGGAAATGTTATATTCTCCATAGCCTTAAACCTCATACACAGCACAGTTTTCAGGAGTTTCATACACTGTAACCGACTTAATATTAAGCCCCTGTTTAACTAACATTTCATAAAAATGATATGCAAAGTTTTCAGCTGTAGGTCTGAAAGATACCTTGGTTAATTCAAAACCTTCATCTATAAGTGCATTAACTGTACTTTCTTTTAATGTGTTTTCTTCATATATTAACGTATGATCATAAATATCAGCTACGCTTTTTACTATTCTCTTTAAATCACTAAAATCAATTAACATCCCCTGCTTCTCTCCATTTTCCTGAAGAGTATCGCCACAAATAACAACTTCAATTCTCCATGTATGACCATGAATGTTAGCACACTTTCCATTGTACCCTGAAAGGAAATGTGCACTGTCAAAGGATGCTGATGTTTTCAAACAATACATACTAAATACTCCATTTCGTAAAAAAAGCGCCTGTATACACAGACGCTTGCCCTAAATCTTCATAAACACATGTCTGCCCTAGTTTTGTTTACCGACAGGATGGTGCAAACGAACTGTCGTAATGATTGTACTACAAATTTCAGATGTAGTCAATGTTAAAATTTTACATTACCTTGCTGTAAACCTTAACCTTATCATCTTCTGCATCTTCAAGAATAACCTCACCTACTTCATCAGCCTTAATAACACCAGATGAAGGTTTATATATACTATCAATCTTTCCCTTTATATCTGCGTCCACACTTGAGTATTCAAAAGCAAGTGTTGTATCAATTGTTCTGCAGTTTTTCATAATAAGATTTTCAACATAACATAATCCCTGAAGACTTTCAATTGTACAATTAATAAGTGTAAGGTTCTTTGCATTCCAGCCAAGGTACTCACCTGAAATAAATGAATCATACACAGTAACGTTCTCACTGTTCCAGAAGGCATCCTTAGTTAAAAGCTTGGAATTACGGATAACCACATCCTTAGCTCCGTCAAGAATATAATTACCAACAATCTTTAAGTTAGTAATCTCAACATCCTCACAGTTCATAAGAAAATAGTCTCCATTAATAACATTTACATTATTAATCTTTATATTCTTGCACTGCCATAAAGTTTCCTGTGCATTTGAAAATGTAATATTATCAAGTACAATTCCATCTGATCTTCTAAATGACTTTGGAGCCTCAATAATAGTATCATAAACACTGATATTTTTTGTATACCATATGCCTGCTCTTCCATTTTCATATATTGCACTGTTCTTTAAAACTATATCATTAGAGTACCATAATGGGTACTTCCATCTAAAAAGACACTCATTTAGTTCTATATTGCTTGAATGTTTAAGTGGCGATTCGCCATCATAAAACACACACTCATTAATAACCATATCATTTGCCTTAAATAAAGCTCTCTCCCCTGTATACTTCTCACCTGTTGCTGTTGCCATAGATACTCCTCCTGTCTTATTTATTAAAATATTGTCCTAATCGCTTAAGTCCGTCTTCTAACATCCCTCTTGGACTTGCGATATTAAATCGGAGAAATGAATCTCCATCTCCTCCATATATTCCACCCGGCGATAGTATAAGCCCTGTTTTTCTTCTTATATCAGCTGCAAGCCTTGTACTATCCATACCTGTCTTACTGCAATCAAGCCATAAAAGATAAGTTGCTTCAGACTCTATAAGAGTTATATCTTTTAAATTTTCTTTAAAATACTGCTTTACTATCATCTTATTATTATAAATGTAATCTCTCAATTCATCAAGCCATTTTTCACCTTTTTCAAATGCTGCTATGGCTGCATCTACTGCAAAACTGTTTGGTTCTGCAACTTCGTCAGTATTAATTCCCCTGTTAACCCTGTTTCTTAAGGCCTCATCCGGCACACTTATTGCTGAAGTCTGAAGTCCTGCAATATTAAATGTCTTAGTAGGTGCAATTGCTGTTACACTTATTTCCCTGCATGTATCAGAAACAGAAGCAAATGGAATGTAAGATTTTCCTGGATCTGTTATATCGCAATGAATTTCATCACTTAACACATTTACATGGTATTTCTTACATAACTCTCCTACTTTTAACAATTCTTCCTTAGACCAGATTTTTCCCACTGGATTATGAGGATTACAAAGTATCATAAGTGTTGTCTGTGGATCAGAGAGTTTCTTCTCCAAATCGCAAAAATCCATCTCGTACTTTCCGTCTTTATATATAAGCTTATTCTCAAGAACAAATCTTCCATTATTAATTACAGAATTAAAGAAGTTATTGTAAACAGGAGTCTGTATAACTACCTTTTCTGCAGGTGTTGTAAGTTTTCTGACTGTACTTGATATTGCCGGTATAACCCCAGTACAGAACATAAGCCATTCCTTTTTCATTATATAGCCGTGTCTTCTCTGCCACCAGCTTATATAAGCATCATACCACTCATCAGGAACTATGGCATAGCCAAAAACCCCCTGATTCAGCTTATTAGAAAGAGCCTCCATAATCTCAGGTGCAGCCTTAAAATCCATATCTGCAACCCACATTGGAAGTTCATTTTCTTTTATATCCCATTTATATGATTCTGTATTTCTTCTGTTAACTATCTCATCAAAATTGTAAGCCATTACATTTCCTTCTTTCTATCTATATAAGTTCCTTCTTCTGCACGTTTCTTAAATCTTGTTCCAAGAAGAATAATAAATAATGTTCCTCTTATACATAATTCAAAACACATGGCAATCCATACGCCCTTTAAGCCATATTTTCCTGCAAGAACTGCTGCCATGGGAATTCTTACAAACCACATACTTATAAGATTAATAACACTTGGAACTATTGTATCTCCCGCACCTCTGAATACTCCTGTTGCTACTATTGATGCAGCATAAAGCGGTTCTGCAAATGCTTCTATTCTTAAAACCATTGTTCCTAATGCCTGAATCTCTGGGTCAGGTGTAAGAACCCCTATCATGTAAGGTGCTATTATATACATAACCACTCCGCTTGCTGTCATTACTAACACACCTGACATGGTTGTAAGCCATCCTAGTTTTTTAGTCATATCATACCTTCTGGCACCTATTGACTGTCCAATAATAGTTGTTGCTGCTGCTCCTATACCATAACCTGGCATGTAGCAAAGGCTTTCTGCTGTTATGGAAAATGAATGTGCAGCTAATGCTATAGTTCCTAGTGGCGATACTATCTTTGTAAATGCAATATATGAAGAGCATGTAATAAACTGCTCCAGTGCCACTGGAAGTGATATTTTAACAGAGTTTTTTATCTCCTCTATTATATCGTTCATTTTCTCATTTTTTCTTGGTTTTAGAGTTTTTGATTTAAAAAGCAAAAAGTATAATAAAGTTAATGCCGTTAATCCCTCAGCCAGTGCTGTTCCAATAGCTGCACCTGTTATTCCAAGTCCCGCACCTATCATATGAATCTTTATTCCATATATATTATAGGTATGAGACGGGAATATAAACAGTGCATTAAATATTACATCCAGAAAACACATAATAATTTCTAATATTCCCGGCACTTTCATGTTGCCACTGCACTGCACCATGCCTGCTGCTGTTGAATTAAGCTGGACAAACGGCAGAGACAGGGCAAATATATAAAAGTATAAAGATGCACCATTTCTTATATTCTCGTTCCCTCCAAGCCAGGCTGGAAGGTAGCCGCTTATTAAAGCTGATATTATCATCAGTATGGTGCTGAATATTATAACAAAAAGAAGTCCAATCTTTACAAGATTTCTGGCTCCTTTTTCATCCTTTGCACCACATCTTTTTGCTATGCTTACAGTAAATCCAGTTCCAGCTGCCATACAGAGACCTCCAAGCAGCCATGTACTTGAAGCCACAAGTCCAATTGAAGCTGAATCATTGGCACCTAACTTTCCAACCATTGATGCGTCTATATACTGCATAACAATACTTGAAATCTGCGCCAGAATTGCCGGGATACTTAGTTTAACAATCATTGCTACCTGCTCTCTTAAACTAAGCTTTTCCCCATCTCTCATCATTGCTAAATAATTCTTTGACATTTTTCTAACCATAAATTCTTTCTTCTAAAACGCTCCACAGTGTGGAGCGTTTTTTATTTTTTACCTAACCCGCTATATTTGTGCCTTTAAAATTGTCATTCTCATCCATCTCAACAACAATTGTATGTCCCCAAAACATATCACCATCGTCATAATATGCAATAATACAACCATCTTGTAAAAATTCAAAACCGCAAAGCGACATTTTTTCAATGAACTTTTCTCTAGTTAACTCTTCCTCTTGTTCTTCTTCATCTCTTCCACTCTGCCAGTCAATCGCATTCTCTAACATATCATCAGCCGCAAAATTCCTTAACTTATTATCAAGTTCCTTCAGATTGTCTTCGTATTTTTTTAATCTTTCCAAAGCCTTTGTTGCCTTTTCTCTATCTGTTTCATCTGTTTCAACTGTAATATCACAATTCTCATTGTCAATCTCAGCATATCCCTGAAACACGTTATAATCCCTGTCTAATGTTAATTCAATATGATTTGTTTTTATAATAACAGGTATTTTTAAATATTCAGCCAATTCCTCAAGTTCTTTATTTTTTGCCTTTTTGTCTATTATTTTTACAACCATGTATCTATTATATTTCCATGTTGAAGAAAATATATCATTTTCCACAGGCTTGGCTTTTCTTACAAGAAGCTTATAAATACCATATTTTTCAAATTTATACTTATTCCTAGCAAATATCTTGTCTTTAATAAGCCAATTAATCGCACAATCTTCTTTAATAAGCTCATTATTTCTTAAGTCAATCATGGCATATGCATAAGCTACTTTCCTTCGCCATTTCTTTTCAAGAATAACTCCTCCATATGTTTGATTTTTTATTAAAACAAGTATCTCAAACTCTTCCTCATAAAAATCTTTGGCAAACTTTTCTTTTATGCTTTCCCTCATAAATATTTTCCTTTCGATATTTTAAGCTAAAAATTATATATATCCTCAACTTCCATTACCTGGCTCCATCTTGCGGATATGAGTTTTGCATATAATAAACCTGGAAGCCCGTAGCAGCCAAGAGCATATGCATCATTAACTTCAACAAGTAATGTTCTTCCATCCTTTGTATAGCATATATCCATGCTACATGCTGTTGGACGTTCTTCCCATGTTTTAAAATCATTAATCATAGCTTCTAATACATCAGCATCATAATGATACTTGTATCCTTCATATTCTGTATGACTTATACTTCCATAAGGTCTAACATCCATAATCTTATCATATCTTATAAAACAACGCCACTCTGCCAGTATATCTATCGGCTCGCTTACAATTACTTCGTAGTCTTCATAACAACTTCCACAACCGATTAAGTCCTTGATGCTGCTTATAATCTTTCCTGTAAATGCTTTATTTCTCACAGGTTTTACAAAATATCCAGCAGACCACTTTTCCTCATGGCTTGAAATATTATTGATAGTATCCTTCCAAACCTTTCTTCCTAGATACTTGTTGAGAACCTCTGGATAATCCTCAACCTTATAAGTTGCATGAAATTTATTAAAAATCATATTAACCTGATCGATATAATCTAAAACTATATCTTCCCTTAATACCTTATCGTATATATCTTCTATTAAATGATATGGTATAATCTCTGCACCAAGTTCCCTGAAGCCATACATAGCATTAGCCATATTCATACTGTGCGGGATTTCCATACCCAAGGAAGAATCATACTTGGTTTTTAGCCATACTCTGCCCATAATGTAACTTCCTTTCTGTATTTATTCTCTAACCCGCATATTTACTTGGGTTTCTAGTTTTATTATCCCCCATTTATTTCCATTCTCAGCCTTTTATGAAACTTAAGGAAACTTAGAACTTGTTTCAAAATTCCTAGTTTTCTTCAATAATCTCATTAATAGTATTCTGAATCAGTAACAATATTATCAAATATCGATTTTCTCTTATTCACATACTATAACAAAATAACTATAATAACTCATCAAATTATTCTATATCGCTAGTAAGATCTTCATCGTCTATCTGCTTATCAATTTGTTCCTTTTCTACATTTTTAATATTTATTCCCAATGCCGCAAATTTATCTTTTACCAACTCAGCCCTTTTTTCAATAAAAAGAGTATAATTTTCTGAATAAAAAGCATCAAAACACTTCTCATCAATAATATGT
>JAILNW010000055.1 GCA_024691145.1 Lachnospiraceae bacterium | reverse complement strand
CAATGTCTAATTTATTAAATATCGTTTTTAACATTTCCGTTTCTGTATCTAGATTATTATATTTTGAATTTAATATGATATTTTCATATCCACGATTTACAATAATATTATTTAATTCATTATCGGAAGTGACAAATGTACATGTTTTACCAATGTTCGTAAAAGAATCTGCAATAGAAAGACAACGCATTATATGACCTAAACCAATCAATGTATTACCATCTGCTCTAAAAACTATCATACTTCTTCTCCAAAAGTGTCTGGATGTTTAGGATCAAAGCTTTCATTAGCCCACATAACTGTTACTAAATCTTTATCTTTTTCCAAATTCACTATATTATGGGCATATCCAGGCAACATTATTACAGCCTTCATTACTTCTCCTCTTACTTCAAATTCGTGGATATCATATTCTTTTCCAGTTTCTGGATTTATTCCAATTTTTCTTTGCTGAATAAGACCATGACCAGAAACAACTATAAATATTTCCCACTTAGTATTATGCCAATGTTGTCCTCTTGTATAACCAGGTCTTGTAATATTTATACTAAATTGTCCATTATTTCTGGTTTTAAGCATTTCAGTAAATATGCCTCTTTCATCAATGTTCATTTTTAGTGAATAAGACATTTTCGATGCTGGTAAATAAGATAAATACATTGAATAAAGCTTATACACAAAACTTCCTACAGGTATTTCAGGAATGAGGTATGTATTATTAAGATTTTTAAATGATTCTAAATAATCTATAATGTTTCCTAAGGACTCTTTATGTGTTATTGGAACATAGCAATAACGTCCATTATCCATTGGTAATGGTGTCGTTCCATCAAGTTTTAGGTCAGTTTTATTATCTACAGTCATTTTTTTAGGATAATCACATTTGTGTGGATGTCCTTCAATTGCATCATACATCTCTTCAATTAAATCATCAATAAATAACAATTCAATGATAGTATTCCTGTCTGTAACATTATAAGGAAGATCATTTGCAATTGCATAACAAAATGTTCCAACTGCTGAATTATAATTTGGACGAATCCATTTTCCTGCCAAATTGGGAAATCTGTATACATATACATGAGCTCCAGTTTCATGAGAATATGTAAAAAATAATTCTTCACCCGCTAGTTTGCTTTTCCCATATTCCGATTCACCAAATCTACCTGCTAAAGATGCCTGAATAGAAGACGATAGCATTACTGGACATTTGTTTTTATTTTTCTTTAATGTATCTAATAGTACAGATGCAAATCTCAAATTACCTTTTTTAAATTCACTTACATCTTTTGGTCTATTAACACCAGCCAAATTAAAAACAAAATCACAATCACGGCAAAATTTATCAAGGTCATCAATAGAGTTATTGATATCATATTCATAGATATTTTTAATACTAATTTTCGGTCTTGTTTTATTTTTACCATCTCTAATATTTTTTAGATTTTCAATTAGATTTCTACCGACAAAACCTGCCGCTCCTGTTACAAGTATATTCATGAGATACTCCTCTAACTAATAATTTATGCTTCTACAGTATGTGGACGACCCTCTAATTCTTCCTTAACATAATCAGTTGTCATTATTTTTTTTACTACACCTTCAACATCTAGTCTATTAGTATTATGTGAAGTATAAGCTTCGTCGCCTTCTGTTAATACATTACCTTCAACATAAAATTTATCATAATTAAGACTTCTACCATCCGGAGAAATGCGGAAATAATGTCCCATATCAGTTGCACGAAGTCTTTCTTCCCTTGTCATAAGCGTTTCATAGAGTTTTTCTCCGTGACGAGTTCCTATAATTTTCTTTTCAGTATTTCCAAATACCTTCATTACACCATCTGCTAAATCTCCAATCGTAGATGCATCTGCCTTCTGGATAAATAAATCTCCAGGTTCTGCATGTTCAAAGGCAAATGCCACGAGATTAACCGCTTCATCAAGGTTCATAAGAAATCTTGTCATGCTAGGGTCAGTTATGGTTATTGGTGCTTTACGCTTAATTTGGTCTATAAACAAAGGAATAACTGAACCACGTGAGCACATTACGTTTCCATATCTAGTACATGCCAGAACCGTACCGGATCTATCAAAAGCAGTTTGCGCTCTAGCAGCAACAATTTTTTCTCCCACAGCTTTTGTCATTCCCATAGAGTTAATAGGATATGCTGCTTTATCTGTTGAAAGAAATACAACTCGTTCAACTTTGTTTTCTACAGCAGCTGTTATAACATTGTCTGTTCCAATAATATTAGTTCTTACAGCTTCCATAGGGAAGAATTCACATGAAGGAACTTCTTTAAGCGCAGCAGCATGAAAGATATAATTAGCACCATAAAGAACATCTTTTACAGAATTAATATTTCTAACATCACCAATAAAAAATTTAACTTTATTTACACAATCAGGATACGTTGCTTGCAAGGTATGTCTCATCCAATCCTGTTTTTTTTCATCTCTACTGAATATACGTATTTCGCCTATATCAGTTTTTAAAAAATGTTTTAGCACAGTACTTCCGAAACTACCTGTTCCTCCTGTTATTACTAATGTTTTTCCTTTAAATGCTTCTGTGATTTGCATTTTTCACTAAACCTCCATAAATTTTTTAGCGAATCATTTTAATACTAAACTATAACTTAAATACTCTTTTTCATAATTCATTTTTTCAAAAGCTTTTTGTGAAGCGATATTTTGGGTTTTAACCTTCGCTATTATTTTTTTTACATTTGGATAATTGTTTTTTAACTCATCGTTAATTAATTTTAGCATCAAACTGCCATAGCCCATTCCTCTAAATTCAGCTGCAATACTATAACCAATTTCAGCAGTTTCACTTATAATATTTAATCGAATCTGTCCCAAAGGTATTTCATCATTAACTAATATAAATTGATGAATAGATGTACTAGTCATCATTTTATAAAACCAAACTTTATGAGTTTCATATTTAATTATATCTGTATTAAATGAATTCTTTCTTACAATGGGGTCATTTGCCCACTTATAAAGTAAATCTATATCTGTATCTTTTACTTTTCGAAGTCTAACCATTATTTCTCCTTACTTAATCATTTCAGTTTTAAGTGGTGTTCCATATGGTATATCATTTTTCGCTTCTTTACCTAATATTGATTTTAAATATTTTGGTTTTAACCCAACTGAAGGTCTAATACTTCTTACATTTTCTAATGTTATCTTATCACCTGCTTTAATATTCTTACTTGCAAACAAACTACGTCTGAATTTCAAATTAGCTTGTTCACCCTCAGTAGGACCATATTTAACATTACCTATGATCATTTTAGTATCTCTGATATCTTTGACCATATCAGCGAATTCATCCATATTCATACTGAACTTACTATCAGCACTTTCTACACCATCAAGTTTAACGTGTTTTTCTATTACACAAGCTCCTATCGATACAGCAACAACAGATGCGATGCTACCTGCACTGTGATCAGAAAGACCCACATTAACACCGAATCTATTTATCATGTCCGGTATGTTTGCTATATGCATATCTTTCCAGTTAGCTGGATATTCGCTACAACACTTCAATAGTACAATCTGATTGTTTCCTACCCTATAACATGCATCTATAGCATCCTGTATTTCTTCTATAGTTGCCATACCACAAGAAATAATAATTGGCTTTCCTTTTGAGGCTACATATTCAATTAGCGGAATATCTACAAGTTCAAAACTTGCGATTTTATATGCTTCGCATCCAATGTTTTCAAGAAAGTCTACAGCAGCGTTATCAAATGGAGTAGAAAGGAAATCAATCCCACACTTTTCACATTCATCTTTTATCTTTAACTGCCATTCATAAGGAGTTCCAGCATCTGTGTAAAGATCATATAGTTTGTATCCGTCCCATAAACCGCCTTGAATCATAAAATCTTTTGAATCATAATTAATAGTAATACTATCTGCGGTATAGGTCTGAATCTTCAAACAATCAGCCCCTGCCTTTGCAACTAAATGAACAATCTTAAGAGCATTCTCTAGACTACCACCATGATTTGCACTCATCTCAGCAATTATATAGACATTGCCATTTTTTATCTTATCAAATAATTTATACATAACTAATCTCCATTGTGAATAACTTTATACTTTGCCTCAGCAATTTTCCAATCCGACATTGTATCAATATCTTGAACTTCATCATCTTCTAAAATATAGGGCTTTGTTTTTGGAAGAATTAAATTATGATGTTCTAAGAATGGCTCAACTCTACACATATAGAACTGTCCGCAATCATGATAAATAGGCTCTAAGTCTTGACTCCTTGTCCTTTTATATTCAGAATATTGAAATTCTACATTACCATCTTTTATCACAAACGCTCTCTGAGGTGGAAAACTGAACTTAACAACAGAGATAACCGCATCTGCTTCATTTAATAACATTGTGGCTCCTGCTAATTTTACACCAGTAACAAAAGGTGCTGTAGGATAAATACAGGCAAAAAAATCAAAACTTTTTCCAAGTTTCTTATAATTATTGATAACCTCTTCAATTACATCTGCTGTAGTTGCAAAATCATTACTTGTGTTCTCAGACCTAAGAAAAGGAACCGATGCGCCATATTGTTCTGCTATAATCTTAATTTCATTCGAATCTGTGCTTACCATCACCTCATCAAAAATACCTGATGATAAAGCTGCTTCAATACTGTATGCTATGATAGGTTTTCCACAAAACTCTTTGATGTTTTTTTTTGGTATTCTTTTACTACCTCCACGTGCGGTAATAATAGCTATGCTTGACATAAATGTCCTCCCCAGTATTATTTTCTATAATTTGCTATAACTTTCTTTACTGCATGAATTACATCCTCAACATCTTCATCACTCATTTTAGGATATAAAGGTATACTCATGATTCCTTTATACATTTCTTCTGCATTAGGACACAGACCCCTTTTATATCCAAGATGCTGATAATATGGAAACCAATAAACAGGGATATAATGAATTTGACATTGTACATTTTCTGCACTCATAGCATCAAAAAACTCTCTTCTCGTACAACTTAGTTTATCAAGTCTAAGATTAATAATATATAAATGTCGGCATGAATCAGACTCAGGAATCTCCTTCTGTACAAATAGTTCAGGAATCTTGGAAAATGCTTCATCATAACGTCGTACAATCTCCTGACGACGATTTCTAAACCTATCAATTTTAGAAATCTGTGAAGTAATCAAAGCTGCCTGAAAATCAGTAAGTCGGTAGTTGTAACCAAGACTTATTTGCTCATAATACCAAGGTCCTTCATGAGGAGATTCTTCCATCATAGCATCGTCATGGGTAATCCCATGACTGTGAGCAAGAATCAGTTTCTTGTATAAATCTTCATTATTTGTGAGGATTGCTCCACCTTCACCACCAGTAATAGTTTTTACCGGATGAAACGAAAAGCAAGTCATATCAGCCAATGAACCTACCTGCTGGCCGTTATACTTAGTAGCAATCGAATGCGCTGCATCCTCAATGAAAATAAGATTATGTTCTTTACAAATTTCACGAATTTTTTCAATCTCAACAGCCTGACCTGTAAAGTCTACAGCAATGACTGCTTTAGTATGCTCAGTGATATGAGATTTAATTGATTCCGGATCAATATTATAAGTTTCTGGATTAATATCTGCAAAAACCGGCTTTGCTCCACAATAAAGTACACAGTTCGCTGATGCCGCAAATGTAATCGGTGTAGTTATCACTTCATCTCCGGAAACTACACCCGCTGCGATAGTAGCACAATGAAGCGCTGATGTACCGGAGTTTACTGCCACTGCATATTTAGCTCCTGTAAATTCACAAAGAGTACGTTCTAGTTCATCCACCTTGGGACCACAAGTGATAAGATCGGATTTCAAAACAGAGGCTACAGCTTGAACATCATCTTCATCGACCCATTGACGTCCATAATAAATCTTTCCTTGGCGTACTGCATATCCTCCATAAATAGCTAATTTCTCCATTTTAAATAATCCCTTTCATTTTTATATTTTCACAATGATTAAAAATATATATTTACTAAAATATAATATACATTCATTCCTTTAAGGATAAATAAAATACACAGTTATCTATATGTTGGATTTTTATTTCTAAATCATCCTGCATTAGATATTTGATTCTATTTATAAG
>JAILNW010000304.1 GCA_024691145.1 Lachnospiraceae bacterium | reverse complement strand
TGTAAATAGTGATATAGATTTTGTAAGGGAACTTGTTTGTAAATTCATTATAGATATGGTACAATTACATGGTAATGAAGATGAAGATTATATTAAAAAGTTAAATGTAAATGTTCCTGTTATTAAGGCTGTCAGAATAGGTGACATGGAGGATGTTAATAAACAGATACATGATGCCGAAATGTTAAGTTGTGATTATCTTTTACTGGATACATATATGCCTAATACATTAGGCGGAATAGGAAAAACATTTGACTGGAGCAGGATACCTGCATTAAAGAAGCCATATTTTCTTGCAGGAGGATTAAATATAGATAATATTGACCTTGCAAAGAAACAGAGTGCATTTGCACTTGATCTTAGTTCTGGCATAGAGACAGATGGTTTTAAAGACAGAGAAAAGATGATAGAGGTTGTAAAGAGAGTAAGAAATCAGGAGGGATTACGATGAGCAGCACAAGATTCGGTGAGTACGGAGGACAGTATGTTCCAGAGACTCTTATGGTAGCAGTTAATGAGCTTACTAAGGCTTATGAATTCTATAAAAATGATGAGCAGTTTAATAAGGAACTTGATGATTTATATAAAAAATATGCAGGAAGACCTTCTCTTTTATATTATGCAGAGAAGATGACTAAGGATCTTGGAGGTGCCAAGGTTTATCTTAAGAGAGAGGACCTTAACCATACTGGTTCACACAAGATTAACAATGTTCTTGGCCAGGTGCTTCTTGCTAAGAAAATGGGAAAAACAAGAGTTATAGCTGAAACAGGTGCAGGTCAGCACGGTGTTGCAACAGCAACAGCAGCAGCTCTTATGGGACTTGAGTGCGAAATTTATATGGGAAAAGAGGATACTATAAGACAGGCTCTTAATGTGTACCGTATGAAACTTCTTGGTGCAAAGGTTCATCCTGTTGAAAGTGGAACTATGACTCTTAAAGATGCTGTAAATGAGGCTATGAGAGAGTGGGTTTCAAGAATGGATGATACTCTTTATGTACTTGGTTCTGTTATGGGACCTCATCCTTTCCCTACTATTGTTAGAGATTTTCAGAAGATTATCGGAAAAGAGATAAAGGAGCAGATTCTTAAGGAAGAAGGAAAACTTCCAGATGCAGTTATTGCCTGCGTTGGTGGCGGAAGTAATGCCATGGGAGCTTTTTATGAATTTATAAATGATAAAGATGTTAAGCTTATAGGATGTGAGGCAGCAGGTCTTGGAGTAGACAATCCTAAAAATGCTGCTACTATAGCTAATGGAAGCATAGGTGTATTCCATGGTATGAAGTCTATCTTCTGCCAGGATAAGTATGGACAGATTGCTCCTGTTTATTCTATATCAGCAGGACTTGATTATCCTGGAATCGGACCTGAGCATGCATATCTTCATGATACTAAGAGAGCTGAGTATGTGCCAATTACAGATGATGAAGCTGTAGAGGCATTTGAGTACTTATCAAGAACAGAGGGCATTATACCTGCTATTGAAAGTTCTCATGCAATTGCATATGCCATGAAGCTTGTTCCAACTATGGATAAAGACCAGATAGTTGTAATTAATGTTTCAGGAAGAGGCGATAAGGACGTTGCTGCAATTGCAAGATATAAAGGTGAAGATATTTACGAATAGATTGGAGGGGTTAACATGAGCAGAATTAAAGAAGCATTTGAGAATAAAAAGGCATTTATTGCATTTCTAACTGGAGGAGATCCAGATATAGAAACTACTGAGAATTTGATAATAGCTATGGCAAATGAAGGTGTTTCACTTATTGAAATTGGTATTCCATTTTCAGATCCTATTGCAGAGGGACCTGTTATTCAAGAGGCTGATGAAAGAGCTTTAAGTGCAGGAACAACAACTGACAAGCTTTTTGACATGGTGAAGAGAGTAAGAACAAAGACAAATGTACCACTTGTATTTATGACTTATATTAATCCTGTGTATGTATATGGCAAGGATAAGTTTTTTAAGAATTGCAGTGAAGCGGGTATTGACGGAGTTATCGTACCTGATGTTCCTTTTGAGGAGAAGGGAGAGCTGCAGCCATTCTGTACAAAGTATGGTGTAGAGCTTGTTTCTATGATTGCTCCTACTTCAAAGGACAGAGTTCAGGTAATTGCAAAAGACGCAGAGGGATTCCTTTACTGTGTATCTTCTCTTGGTGTTACTGGTGTCAGAAGTGAGATTAAGAATGATATAGGTGAATTAATTAAGCAGGTTAAGGAATCCCTCTGCGTCTTTTGCAATTACCTGAACTCTGTCCTTTGAAGTAGGAGCAATCATAGAAACAAGCTCTACACCATA
>JAILNW010000004.1 GCA_024691145.1 Lachnospiraceae bacterium | reverse complement strand
TTTGCTTTGTCAACACCTTTTTCTGATTTTTTAAGGATTATCTCATCTCCCGATGTATCCTTTTTAGCCATTACCTTGTGCCGACTTTTATTATTATACACACCTCGATGATGATTGTCAACACCTATTTTTAACTTTTTTTAAAAAATTTTTACATTTTGTTACTGTTCACATCGCAGACATAAGCTGCCCTGCAGCGACATATGCGAAGCAGATGTTCTGCGACCTGCAGTGGAAAGTTATGGGTGAACAGGTATTTCAATCTTTATGATCATTTTATTATCTTACAAAAATGCAGGCATTTCTGCCTGCACTTATTTTTTAATCAATCTTTATTATTCGGCCTGCTACCATTCCTTCGTCTTCTTTCATCTTCTTCTTTGCAATAACTGTTGTCGAAATAATAGCCATCAATACTAACATTAACAAATCATGATAATAATTATCAAGAAGATTTACCTTTTCCAGCATCTCATTTCCATATTTCAAAGACATTCTGACATTCCAGCCAGTTCCATCCATTATATCCATAATCATACTTGTTTTAAACGCAATATATGATCCTATTACAGCCAATATGTTGCAATAGAAAACACTCGCCTTTGTAAAGGGCGTCTTTTTTAAGCTATATCCCTTCACAATAGCATAACCCATAACTACCGAAACAATCTTAGCTATAACTCCTAGCCTCAATACTACAAAAACCAATAAAGCACCAATTATCTGACCTATAACAGCTCCTGCCAATCCTGAAAGTACTTTCTTCTCAAGCTGACTTTTTCTTTCGAGATATACTGCATTTAATTTTTCATATGCCTCATTTGTACAATGAACAAACATATTTCTGTAATAGCATACAAATGTCGGACCTTCATAACCAACAAAGTCCCCTGTTGTATATCCATACATAGCCAAAGCATACGTTGTTCTCTTTAATATCTCTGCAAGAGCATTAACTTCTTCCTCTACTGTTCCAGTTCTCCATCTGAGCAACAATAAATTCATATCTTCAGCCAAATCACAAATACTAGAAACCAAATTATCTAACTGAAGGTACTCTTTTAGAATCGCGGTTCCTCTTTCTCCTTTACAACCAATAATAATCCTAAATAATTTTTCAGCCTCTTCGCCTTCATTATCATCCACTTTGCCCATAATTGTAAAATTGTAACCATATGCCTGTCCATATACAACATTATACTTCTTGCTATAACTATAGCCATATTGTTTGGCAAGCTCCATAAAAATTTTTTTGTTTTGCTTATTCACCTTTGACATTATTTATATCCCCTTTTATTTATTTTAATGATAAAAAAATCTTAAACTTTATTTATCATTATTTTCCTGCTTTTTAAAATACATATCAACATATGCATTTGCAATAATAAGATCCTCTGGTGTTGTTATCTTAATATTTGTATATTCACCCTCAACTAGTTTTACAGGTTCGTTAATACACTTTTCCCATACCATTGCATCATCAGTGATACCCTTCATATCCTGACTGAATGCTTTCTCGTATGCAATTTTAATCTTCTCAGTTTTAAAAGCCTGAGGAGTCTGTACCTGCCATACATAGGACCTGTCTGGAGTAGAGGAAACCATACCCTCATCATCAGCAATTTTTACAGTATCCTTTGCCTTAACTCCCACAATACATGCATCATTATTCTGCAATTCTTTATAAACCTTATCAATTGTAACTGCAGAGATAAATGGTCTTGCACCATCATGAATCATGACATAATCTGCATCAATATACTTTAATCCATTATACACCGAATTATATCTTTCCTTTCCACCAGCCACAATACATTTTACCTTATTAAGACCATACTTTTCTACAATCTCGGATTTACAATACTCTATATCATTTTCCCCAACAACAAGAACTATACCCTCAATCAGTTCATTATCAAACTGCTTAATGGTATAGTACAATAAAGGCTTTCCCTGTATATCTATATATTGTTTGGGTTTATCGCTATTCATTCTTTTGCCGGTTCCACTAGCAAGTATTATAGCTTCAACACTCATTATCTCACCCCATTAAAGTTTTAAATTAGGTACAGCATTAAGATCATATCCATGTCTTGTACCTTTTATGTATTCATAGTAACCTGCAGAAGCAATCATTGCTGCATTATCTGTACAGTATATAAAATCAGGACAGTAGAAATTATAGCCATGCTCAGCACATGCATTCTTAAGTCCATTTCTTATGCCACTGTTTGCTGCAACTCCTCCTGCTAAGGCAATATCCTTTACTTTCTTTTCTTCTGCTGCAAGCATCGTTCTTGAAACAATCATATCCACAACACAGTCCTGAAATGAAGCTGCAATATCAGCAACATTCACTTCTTCGCCCTTCATCTTGCTGCTGTTTATATGATTAAGAACCGCTGACTTTAAACCACTAAAGCTAAAATCAAGAGGATAATCAGTTATAACCGCTCTTGGAAAATGAATTGCCTCTTTATTGCCTTCTTTGGACAATTTGTCAACCTTAGGGCCTCCGGGATAACCAAGTCCAATGGCTCTCGCAACCTTGTCAAATGCTTCACCACAGGCATCATCCCTTGTTCTTCCTAAAATATCATATTCACCATAGTCATTTACCATAACAAGATGGGTATGTCCTCCAGAAACAACCATACATAAAAATGGTGGCTCAAGATTCTTATCCTGTATATAATTTGCCGAAATATGACCACTTATATGATTAACACCAACAAGTGGCTTATCAAGAGCAAAACTAATAGCCTTAGCCTCTGCAACTCCCACAAGAAGGGCACCTACAAGACCAGGACCATATGTAACTGCAATTGCATCAATATCATCCCATGTAACATTTGCATCCTCTAAAGCTTTTTTTATTACCTGATTAATTTTTTCTATATGTTTTCTCGAAGCAATCTCTGGAACTACTCCGCCATATAACTTATGCAGGTCAATCTGCGAATAAATAACATTAGACAACACTTCTCTTCCATTTTTTACAACTGCTGCTGCTGTCTCATCACAGGATGACTCTATACCTAATATTAATACTTCATCTTTCAACGAAATCAAACCTCTTTTAAAATTATATTTTATTCACTGATGTCAACCACATCAGCATCCTTCCATCCCAGAATTTTCCAGTTGTTATTCTTATCTCTTCTGAACAAAAACTGTTCATCCTTAATAATAAGTTCACTTCCTGAAATATTTATTCTAACCAGCAATGATGCACACTCTTTATCATCATTATACCAGGTTTTTACATTCTCGCTATCATCCACAACATAATTAATTATGCTTTTTTTATCCTTCTTAAAATTCGCAACTTCATCTCTTCTATTCTGAACAAATGAACCATACTCATTCTGTTTTAAAAGTTCATCATCAAACAGTTCACGCTCTTTATCAATTAACATAAGGAATTGTTCTTCCGTCAGATTTTCATTGAAAAAACACTTAAGTATCTTACAATAATACTTAACAACTTCCCTTGGTGTTGCAGGATAATTAGAGGAAAGCTCTTTATTAAGCACCCTTGACAACTCTGTATTATCAATAACTGTCTCCTTATTATCAGCTTCCTTATCTTTATTTTTTACCAATACCCCAAAAGAAATCATTACAATAGCTGCAATAGCCATAATCATTGTATACATCTTAGCATTCTTGCTTCTGAAAATTCCCATAATAACGCAACTCCTTTGCTTAATCTTCAAATGATAATGTTATACTTCTCCTGTCTTTGCTAATAACAGTATCAGGAAAAATCTTTCTGACACTTTCCTTATAATCATCAGGATTAATCATTGACGGACTGTAATGGGTAAGCCACATCTGTTTTACTTCGGCTTTTTTAGCAATCAAAGCAGCCTCAGGAAACGTCATGTGCTTCTTTTCTTTTGCTTTTTTTATAAATTCATCAGTACCATACATTCCCTCGCAAATAAATAAATCCGCACCATTTGCTTCTTCACTTATTATATCGACAGGTCTTGTATCTGTACAATATGTTAATTTAATTCCTTTTCTAGGTTCTCCTAAAATCATATCAGGAGTCATTATTCTGCCGTCTTCTTCAATGGTTTCTCCCTTCTGAAGACGGTTCCAGAATTTCATTGGTACTTCGTTCTCTTTTGCTTTCTCAGGAACAAACTTCCCGGCTCTGTTAATATTAATAGTATATCCATAGCAGGTTACACTATGATTAACCTTAAATGCAATAATCTCATAACCATTTATATTAATTACTTCTCTTTTTTCATTTAATTCTATATATTTTAACTCAAATGGCAATTCAGGCGCAACAACACGCAGAGAATTAACGACCTTCATAAGTCCCTTTGGTCCAATAAGCGTTACAGGCTCTTTTCGGTCAGCATTACCTATAGAAAGTAACAATCCTGGAAGTCCGCATATATGGTCTCCATGATAATGTGTAAAACATATGGTATCAATATCATGATGACTCCAGCCCTTTTGTCTTAGGGTTATCTGGGTTCCTTCACCACAGTCTATAAGCAGACTACTCCCATTGAATCTTGTCATAAGTGCCGTAAGCCACCTGTTAGGCAATGGCATCATACCACCTGTTCCGAGTAAACAAACATCTAACATTATATTCCTCTTTCTTCAGTATACAGAAACTTCTGCATACTAATCGTTGTAGTCAAATCTAAGCCACATAATAAGTGCGTCCTCTACTGGCTTTTGGTAATAATCCTTTCTTATTCCACTATCTTCAAAATTAAACTTATGATATAAATTGATAGCAGCTTCATTGCTTGTTCTTACTTCAAGCGTAAATGCATTAAGCCCCATCTCTCTTCCATACTCAATAAGTGTTTCAAGTAATTTGTTACCAACATGCTGTCCACGTCTGTCTTCTCTTACAGCAATATTTGTAATCTGGCCTTCATCTATTGTGCCCCACAACCCACAATAACCAATAATATCTCCCTCTTCTTCGGCAACAAGATATATATTATCCATAGAGTTAATAGATGATTCAAATGAATTCATACTCCATGGTGTTGTAAAAATCTCATTTTCCATGTTCCAGACTTGTTCAATATCTTTTTCCGCCATCGGTCGAATTTCCATTTTTTCAAAAAACCTCCAAGTTTTAAATTGATGATTATTCGCTTTTCCCAGTCTTTTTGTTCAAAAGTTCTCTTTCAGCCTGTGAAAGTCTTAAGTATACTGGTTCAAAATCATCCCCATGTGTTAAAATTCCATTATTATAGTTTCTCATACCTATAGCACCCACCGATGATGCTCGCTGGTTACGCATAACATCATTAATACAATTATAAGGTACTTTTATTTGTTTTGCAATAACTTCTCTATAGACACCTATACCATCACCAACAAACAGCACTTTTTCTCCTATAGAATTAATCTTTTCTATTAATTCATTAATCTCCATGGCTGTCTGCTCCATAACAATCTCAGGCTCTTCAGATTTATTATAATCATTCCACTTATACAATCCTGTAAATACATTATTGCGTCTTGCATCCATTATAGGACATACAATATTTTCGCTGCTGATTCCATTATAAGCAAGTGCTTCAAGAGTACTTACTGCAGCAACAGGTATATCAAGAGCCAGTGCAAGCCCCTTTGCAGTTGCTGCTCCAATTCTTAATCCGGTAAATGAACCTGGTCCCTCCGAAACAGCTATACAATCTAAATCTTTTTTATTTATTTCTAAAAATCTTAACAGTTCATCAATCATAGGCAGTAAAGTCTGAGAATGAGTTTTTTTATAGTTAACAGTATACTCACCCATAAGTCCCTGTTCGTTAAGAACCGCTACAGATGCTGTCATTCCTGAACTGTCTATTGCCAGTAATCTCATATTACAAGCATCTTCCTTTCTAAATCTCTTCTATTGTTATTCTGCGATAATCCATGCCCTTTTCAAGATCCTTTTCTATGATTATCCTTGTATAATTATCAGGCAGTACCTCTTCAATAAGGTTAGCCCATTCAATAAAGCATACACCATCCCCATAAAAATAATCCTCATATCCAAGTTCATACATCTCAGTTACATCTTCAATTCTGTAAACATCAAAATGATATAATGGCAGTCTTCCCTGATAATACTCCTGGATTATGGTAAATGTTGGACTTGATACAGGTTCATCTATTCCAAGTCCCTTAGCAAAACCCTGTGTAAATACAGTTTTTCCAACTCCTAAATCACCAATAAGGCAGTAAACAATGCCCTTTTCACTCTTCATAGCCATTTCTTTAGCTATGTTAAAAGTTTCGTCAGACGAATGTGTTTCAAATATCATTAATATATCCTCACAAACTATTTTATCGCTTTTACTTACAATTCACTGTACATATTTCTTTATCCACATGTTCTAAAATATAATTTTTCAAACTTTTATAGCTTTCTTTAACCTGTTTCTCTGGTATAATATATCCATTTCTCGGTGATGAATAGACGCATAACTGTCCTAACTTTTCATCTACCTTTATAACATTCTCCCAAGGAAGAAGTGCTTCGTCCTCTTCCTGGGATACCTTAATACCTTCATCACACAGTGTATAATTTAACGGTTTGCGAAATACCGGTGTTAAAGCTATAATCTTCATTGATTTATGCATTGTAGTAAATGGAATAATAACAGTAAATAACAAACCACCAAATAATAATATAAATTTATATGATGGATCTACATCATTACCATAGACAAAATATCCGCATAAAGATGCTATACTAAATACAATGGCAATTATCCCCTGCAGTCCATGATAAGCATGTTTCATCTGAAACTTATACATATCAAATACTGCAACTTTTGTGCTAAAAGTTATATTATCTTCCATATATATTTCCTTTCAACCTATTCAAGGTTCATTGTAAGCTGAATACGCTTTTTAGCTATATCTACACTCATAACCTTGACTTCAACAATATCACCAACACTAACAACCTCAAGAGGATGTTTAATATATCTCTTAACTCCAAGCTGCGAAATGTGTACTAAACCATCCTGGTGAACTCCAATATCAACAAATGCACCAAAGTCTATAACATTACGCACTGTACCCTTTAATATCATGCCTTCCTTTAAGTCCTTCATATCAAGAACATCTGTTCTTAAAACCGGCTTTGGCATCTCTTCTCTAGGGTCTCTTGCTGGTTTCTCAAGTTCCTTAATTATATCATCAAGAGTAATCTCTCCAATTCCTAAAAGAGAAGCTAATCTCTTTCTGTCATGTATCTTCTTGCTAAGTCCTGTAAGACCTGAAGCTTTTACATCTGATAATTTATATCCTAACTTTTCAAGAAGAGCCTTTGCTGCTTCATAAGTCTCCGGATGTACGCTTGTTGCATCTAATGGATTATCTCCATCAGAAATTCTCATAAATCCTGCACACTGTTCATAAGCTTTAGGTCCAAGTTTTGCAACTTTTAAAAGCTGCTTTCTGTCTGTAAACTTTCCATTCTCTTCTCTGTAAGTTACTATATTCTTTGCAATAGACTTGCTTATTCCTGATATATACTCAAGTAATGAAGCTGATGCTGTATTAAGGTCTACGCCAACGCTGTTAACACAGTCCTCAACAACACCACCAAGTGCCTCTCCTAACTTCTTTTGATTCATATCATGCTGATACTGTCCTATACCTATAGCCTTAGGCTCTATCTTAACAAGTTCGGCAAGTGGATCCTGAAGTCTTCTTGCTATAGAAGCTGCACTTCTCTGACCTACATCAAAGTTAGGGAATTCTTCTGTTGCAAGCTTGCTTGCAGAGTATACAGAAGCTCCTGCTTCATTAACAATTACATACTGAACATTTTCAGGAATTTCCTTTAAAAGCTCAACAATAACCATCTCTGATTCTCTTGATGCAGTTCCATTACCAACAGATATAAGTGTTATTCCATACTTTTTAATTAAGTTATGTACAATCTTCTTTGCTTCCGCAATCTTCTTCTGTGGCTCTGTAGGATAAACAACTACTGTATCAAGTACCTTTCCTGTAGCATCTACAACCGCTAACTTGCAGCCTGTTCTAAATGCCGGATCCCAGCCAAGTACAACCTGTCCTGTAATTGGAGGCTGCATAAGTAACTGCTTAAGATTCTTTCCAAATACGCTGATTGCACCATCCTCTGCTTTAAGTGTAAGTTCATTCCTTATATCTCTTTCAATTGCACCTGCAATAAGTCTGTCATAACTGTCTGCTATAACATCCTTAAGAATAGGAGAAGTATACTGATTATCTCTTGTAATAACCTTCTTCTCAAGATATCCTATAATTCTGTCAACAGGAGCTACCATCTTAACTGTTATAAATTTCTCAGCTTCACCACGATTAATTGCAAGAATTCTGTAACCGGCAGCTTTCGCAATACTTTCTTCAAAATCGTTGTAGTACATCTCGTAAACAGACTGCGCTTCTTTGTCTTTCGCATTTGTTACCAACTTTCCTTCTTTATATGTAATATCTCTAATATATGTTCTGTACTCAGCCTCATCTGAAATCATCTCGGCTAATATATCCTTGGCACCGGCAATCGCCTGCTCTTCATTCTCAACTTCTTTTTCTTCACTTATATAATCCTTTGCATATTCTTCTATAGGCTTGTCTGCCATCTGAAGTAATATGATATTGGCTAAGCCATCTAACCCCTTTTCCTTGGCGATAGTCGCTCTTGTTCTTCTCTTAGGCCTGTATGGTCTGTATAAATCTTCAACAGCAACCAGTGTTTCAGCTTCAAGAATGCTCTTTTCAAGTTCTGGTGTAAGTTTTTCCTGTTCCCTTATGCTGTTAATTACCTGTTCTTTCTTTTCCTCAAGATTTCTAAGATATGTAAGACGTTCATCAAACTTTCTTAAAATCTCATCGTTAAGTGAACCTGTAACTTCCTTTCTGTATCGTGCTATAAACGGTATAGTACATCCCTCATCAATAAGTTTAATAGTTGCCTCTACCTGACTTACTTTAATGCCCAATTCATCAGCCAGTGCCTTAACAATATCCATCTACGTTTCTCCTTTTCCTTTTAAGTCAAATGTTTTACACTACGCATGTTATTATACATTATTTCAAAAAAATAAGCAAGCATATAGAATTCATATATTATTTACAATTATTGTAAATAATGGTATTATTAACATATAAAAATATTTTAGGAGGTTCTTTATGTATTATGAAATTATTGGAACAACTGTTCCTGCTGTTGAAGTAACTTTAAACTATGGTGAATCCATGTATACTCAGAGCGGTGGCATGATCTGGCAGACTGAAGGTATTGAGATGAAAACAAACGCAAAGGGCGGTCTTATGAAGGGCCTTGGCAGAATGTTAGCCGGAGAGTCTTTATTCATGGCTACATATTCTGCTGTTGCAGATGGAGCAAAGATTGCTTTTGGTTCTACTGTTCCTGGAACAGTAGTTCCTGTTGATGTTTCTGCATCTCCTCTTATTGCACAAAAGAAAGCATTCTTATGTGCCCAGAGCGATGTTCAGGTAGATATTACACTTACCAAAAAACTATCAGCTGGTTTATTTGGCGGTGAAGGATTAATACTTCAGAAAATTCATGGAAATGGTTATGCATTTCTTGAAGTAGATGGAGATATGGTCGAAAGAGAATTACAGCCTGGAGAAGTAATAAAAGTTGATACTGGCAATGTTGTTGCCTTTGAAGAATCTGTTAAGTACGAGATTGAAACAGTAAAAGGCTTAGGCAACATATTCTTTGGTGGTGAAGGATTATTCCTTACTAAACTTACAGGACCAGGAAAGATAATACTTCAGACTCAGAACTTTAATGACTTTGCAGGCAGAATAATTTCCATGCTTCCAAAAAGCAACTAAAATCAATGGGTAGGGAGTGTATAATAAAGTGTGCAAGTTATAAATTTTATTATACACTCCCTTCAAGAATCTAAGGATAACTATTATTGTTCTCTTTTTCTAAAATTTGTCTCTAGAAATCCATAAAACCCTATTATAACCATAACCGTTTTTTTCAAATTTTCCAATTATATACCCTTTATGATTAGAAAACATATGAAAATCTGTTATATCCATCGGTTTCTGTTCAAACTCATAAACTTCTATAATCCTATCTTCTTTAACATTTATAATATATAAGCTATCTACCGTTACTGCATACATCATATCTTCAATCAGACAAACATTCCTAAAGCTTTTACCATTTGTACACTCTAATTTATCGACTTTCTCTTTTGCTATATCTATTTTTTCAATACCATCAACCGATAAAATATATGCCTCATCTTTATTGTTTCCTTGAACAAAGCCCGTTTTTTTACCACAATAACTCCATTTTACATTATCAGCATATTCTCGATTAAATTTTGATAAATCTGACTCATTCTCCAATGTTTTTTTATCTATTATATAATGATGGCCTTCCTTTACATATTCTATATAATCTTTAAAATACTCAACATTTCCACTTTCTATTGCTTTTATTTTAATC